>NZ_JACJRC010000044.1 GCF_014697025.1 Alkalinema sp. FACHB-956
ACAATGAGTTTGATTAACTGAAGCATTGGTTAGATCGATCTCTTTTGATCTATGAGCTAGCTGAGCTCACGTTACACTTAGAGCTTAACTTTCATTAGATCTTGTCCAAACACTTGGGTCCACCGCACAACTCGAAGATGCTTGCCTCAATAACGCTCAGAAACCGTTCTGCTGAGCTAAGAAGTCGCACTCCAGTTCTTGGTTGAGGAGGCTGTACAGGTGAAAGCTGAATATCGCAAACTTTTTTTGAAAAATGTAAATTAATTTCTACTTGAAAAACAATGAAGAGAAGATTATTCTGAGGCAAATACAGCGGTTAAAAGAGTCTTATGAGCCAAGATAAGCCATCACGACTAGATGTATATCTGCAAGAATATGAAAAGTTGAAGGACGAACAAACAAGCCGGATCGGGTTTCGAGACAATTTGTTATATGTGAATTTAGCGGCTATTGGGGGGATTTTAGCGTTTGTTTTTTCTAAGGAATCTAGCGGAGATGCACCCAACTATACTGCGTTATTAATCATTCCTTGGGTGTCTGTAATTTTGGGTTGGACTTATTTGATTAATGATGACAAGATCTCTTGTCTTGGCAATTATTTTAAGAAGAAATTGGCGGATAGCATTCAGACGGAGCTTCAGGGAAGCCAGTTGCAGGAGGACGAACTTAGAGATGAATCGCTGTTTGCTTGGGAAGAGTTTAATCGCACATCTAAGAGGAGAATACGCCGGAAGATTGTGCAGTTGTTAATTGATGAAATAGCGTTTGTGGTACCTGGCATTCTTTCGGTAATTACCTTTAGTCGGTTAGGTGGGACTACGATCGATTCCCTGGTTCAAGCCTTGTGCTGGGTTGAGTTATTAATTGTGATTCTGTTAGGTGTCGAGATTTTTATTTATGCGGAGCCGTGGAAACTATTAGACAAGAACTAATTCTGAAATGATTCAAGAGCAAGTTGATCTGACAAAACATGGTGAATCAAGCTTGCAGCCGAAGCAGCAGCAACCTCTCGATGAGATCGCTTGTTGTCTTTATTTCCATCGCCCCAGTCACTAATGCCTTTAACAACAATCCAAGGAAGATTATGCTTATCTGCTACTTGATACAAACCATACGCTTCCATTTCTGCACCAATTGGGGCTTTTTCTTTGAAATCCCAGAATAAATTGACTTTGTCATCTAATCTATTCAGCAATTTGTTTCCAGTTAATATTGCTCCTGGCCTATGTGCTTGGCAGCGCTTACCATCGGGGCGGAAAAACTCCCAACCTGAGGATGAAGCATCCCGACATAGAAGCTTTAAATTATGATTAGATGGGGGGTTTGGAGAACTATATTGATTGTATGGATTTTGAACACGCACAGGATCATAGGGAATGATGTAGTCAGATATTAAGATATCCCCAACTTTTTGCGTTTTGGGAGACCTACCACAGGCAATACCCACCATAATTAAAATACGAGGATTCAAATCTTTTATGCTATCTTCCACAATGTCTGAGACAGCGCCTCGACCTGCATAACCCTGTCTACTACACATGATCACAGCAGTATTAAACGCACCAAACTTACCAAAGTAATAAGTAGGAATACGTACCTTCAAAACTTCTTGATGATTCGGATATGGCTCCAAGAGGCGCAAAACAGAATCTTGCTCTGTTTCTGATGCTGTCACTAGAAGGACATCAATTTCATTCTTTAACTTTGGGATCTCATCTCGGCTAATTGATTTTATCTGAGGTTTCTGTTTTTGGTACCAACCACAGACTTTAAGATCGTATTCAAAACTATCAAGTGAGTCTTCTCCAGATAATTCATCACGTAAATTTTGTTTACTAGGAGCTGCTTTGGTCTCTATCAATTCCCTCTCAGATACTTTCTTTGTATATTCTTCAACAACAGCAACCCATACATTAGGATAATACTTGTGAATTATACGCATTAAATCATGTAAGCCATCTGGCTCTTCATCATATATTTCAACCAGTTTTTCTATTTTCCTGATGCTTTTATTCTTTCCTTTAGGTACTTCTTCCCGTCGAGCAATTAATCCACCATCAAGAGCATTCTTTACAAGGAGATCTACATTCCTAGGGAACTTAGGAACCACTATTAAGATAGCGTCACGTAAGAAACCGGAATCGTTTAATTCAATCATCTTTCAATTCCTCAATATGTTTTTATACAGTGCAATATATAAAAATATGAAGTTAATCAATCTATATTAAGCGCGTTTCATAATTTTCAAGTTCAATATGTCGCGAATGTGATTTTCTATTTCTCCTTTTACTATTGTCCTGTCTTTTATTGTATTCTTCTAATACTTTGCTTGCAATTGCTTCAAAGTATTTGTCAATTACACTCATTAGCTTGAACACTCCCTCCTCACTGTATTGCTCCTCGTATATCTCAACCAACTTTTCTATTTTCTTGATACTTTTATTCTTTCCTTTAGATACTTCTTCTTTTCGAACAAATAATTCTCCTGAAAGAGCATTACCAATTAAGAGATCTACGTGAGCAGTGAACTGGGGAACTACTTCTACGATAGAAAGGCGTAGAAAGCCCTTATCCAAAGATTGCCAATCTAGATCATCAAATGATTGAAAATCTAGACTCAATGATTGTCGATGATCTAGAATTGCTTGCTGGTCGTCATAGGGTGGACTATTATGATGCAGCCCTGTGGACGTTTCCGTTGTCGGCACAGAAACACATAACCAAGGAGTCGTGTCATCGTTAAACCTAACCCAAACGATTTGCCGATCCTCAGAATTAATGCGACGATACTTGCCTTTAGCGTGCACTTAAAATTCTCTGATATATACGTAATCATTAGTAGATTAACTTATTCGTAGAAGAGACTCAATTAGTATATTTCAACTAGTCAGGAATCAGGACTTGTGAAAAATCCCCTCAGGTTATTGCAACTATCAGAAAGTTATTTGCCTACTTCCTTCGGGGTATATCAATAAGCTATTTTCTTTTTCTCTTCTTCTTTTTCTTTCTATTCGTATCACTGTCATCAGAAGACCAAGCTCCCCCTGACTTACTTTCTCCTGAATCTCCTCGGGGATTAAAGTTGCGATTCTCGGGATCTTTACGTTTTTTCGGCTTATCCCAGTCTGGACTCATTATGATCACCGCCCTAAATCAATGATTGAATTAAATAATACTTAAATTCAACGAATGTTACCTTAGCTGAGCCAATTCATCGACTTGCTGCAAACCAGTGTATTTATAATACAAATGCATTAATAAATGTAAGCTGTATTTGGTGTTCATGATTAAGATGAGATAGGCTCTCTACTGATCTACCATAGAAGTGATAAGTTTCTGATTAAATTGTCAAATTTATACATCATAGATGAATCAACTAATTCACTCTTAATTCGCCTTTCTGTATATGTATCTGTCCCATTTCCATGACAGAGAGATTGAATGTACCATTCAAATAATGCTCGTTCGGAATGTAAGGAGCGGCAGATTTCGCTATAAGCCTCTGCCAATCTATCATCCAGATATGAAGGGGCTGCGCATCCTGACTGCGCATCATCATATCCCCTATTTGTAGGATCGATTGGATGACCACCCCCTGGCGACCAACCCGGACGTATCGGTTGTGAACTCATATCTTTACCAATCTAGCTTTTGGCCAATAGATGAATCAACGAATTCATCCAAATCAACGCGCTCCTGACCAAATTTTAACCGCTTTTGCTCCGATCGCAACTTTTCCGCCGAGCCTTGCAACAGATCATAAATATCGCGCAACCGCATATCCGCCCTGGCATCATTTTGCGAAGCCTTGATCAGCGAAGCCTCCAATACTTCTGGTTCCAAGGCAAATTGAACTTGACCATTAGACTCCCCAATACCCAAATCAACATCCGTCGCCTTCAGAAAAGCAGCCATTGCCCACCGGATCCCATCTTCCCCAAACCAGCCCTGAATCTGCTGCAAATATTCACAACCCTCCCGATACCGCGAAATCCGGAACGGTGGAAACTTCTCAAAATACTCACTTTTCTTTGCCCTTGCCGACAACCCGTTATCCCGCTCAAACAAAAACGTTCGACGACGATAGGCCGACTCCGCCATCACACCCCCCATTTGAGTGAGTACCGTCAACTCCAACCAAGTCGCAAACCCCTCATTCACAATCACCGAACTATCCCACAACGCCTGAATCGCCTTGCGATAGCGGAGATACATAGCCCGAGGATAGGGAGCCTTCAACCGCTTAACCTCCGCATTGCGCGTCATCCCATGGCGATACAAAATCGCTAACTGCTGCCCGAGCTTCGTATGACTAAAAAAGAACCCATGCCCATACTTCTCATGCAGCACCAACGCCGCCAAATTCTGCGGCAAGCGCTCCTCTTCACCCTCCGCAATCAACAAATTCTGAGCAATTCCCTCCGCAAAATTCCGGTGCCGTTGCCCCAGTTCCGCCGCCAACTCCGGATCATAGGGAATACAGCACCCATGCAACGGAGAAAACGTTGGAGCAACCTGATTCAGCAAATACTCGATCAAGGGACGATTTGACCTACGCTCCTGCCGCGCCACCCGCAACGCCTCCAACTTCTGCTCAGCCGTCTCAGGTGAATTCAGCAACCGAACTTGATCTTCCGGGGTATAAATCTTGCAGGGGATGTTGCGAATGACCTCCGAATCAAACCGCCAATCCAGTTGCGATACCTGGTACTGTAGCTGCGCTATGAGTGGCTGTAACGCTTCCCGCTCAATCCGCTCAATCCGATTCTGCACCGACTCTGCCACCTGTACCAAAAAAGGAGAAACTTTCCGCTCCGATGCTCCCACCCGCACCGTAATCGGCAGCGTTCCCGCCCCCAGCGCACTCAGCCGCCAACGATTACTCATCCCTGCCTTCAGTGGCTCAAGCTGAATCTTGTGCGATGGAGACTGCAATTGCACTTGCAACTCCGAATCCGGCACTGCTACTGTTTTTTTCAACACCGCCACCACCTCATAGGGCTTGCCCGCTTCCAGTACCTTCGGCACAGTCCCACTATCATCCAAAACCACCAGATCAACTTCCCCATCTGGTACACATTCAAACTGCGCCGCAGTATCAAAAAACAACGGATTCCGCTGAGCAAGCTCGATCGTTAACCGAAGTTGATGATCACCCAACTGATGGGGAATCACCATCCACTGCATTTGCGTCTGTTGAAACGGGCCGATCGATCGAATCTGCTGCCTAGACTCCCGAATTTCCACACCTCGGCTTCCCTCCAGCAAGCAGCCAACATATTCCAATCGCCGCTGGCTAGAATTTTTTAGCGTCATCCGAAATTCGACCGCTTGCCCCTTCACCACCTCCGATGGCATTGTTGGCTCCAAGCAATCGATCGGATTCTCCGCCATTAACCACCGCACGATATTGAGCATAAGCTGGCGATGACTTCCGTAGCCCAGATAATCGTCTTCAAACAGTGCATAATCCGCGATCGCCGCTACTCGACCATACTGAACATCCACCCCCACCAGAAAAATTTCCTGAGTTTCTGGCAGGCGAGCCACAACCTGCGGACTCCCCAGTACTTCATCCGGAAGCTCCGGTAAAATTTCCAAGTAAGCAGGCTCCCGCAAGAAAATTTTATTAATATCTGAACTCATGTAATGAGGCTCAAACTGAGCAATGTCTTCGGGGGGATAGCTCAAAAGGCGCTTAAATCGAAGGCCAAATTCTTGCATTAAATAATTCGTACTATATTTTTCATCCTCTTCTGATGCTGGAGGATCTTGATCTTGCTCATAAACCTGGCGCTCTTGCTCAAACAGGGAATCGTAGCTATGGGCAACTAGCAAGCCACCCCCGTCCTGAACAAACTTAACAATTCCATCGATTTCCTCCTGAGTCAACAAAGTCTTCGGCGCACCTAAAACCAAGACTTTTACAGTGTCAGGACTCAAACCCTTTTTCAAATCCCCGAGGGATCCGACAGAACATTGCACCTGAAACTCATTGGTTAAGCTTTGAAAGAGCTGAGAGTTAGCTTCTTGATCACTATGATCTACATCAGACTCATCACGTTTTCGCTTAGGACGCTTGACGGCCTGTCCAGACTGATCCCCCCCTTCCACTGAGGCAACTGTTTGTTCCCCTTGGGGTTGCCACAATTCGTCATGGGATGAAGTAAACCAGATTAGCTTCTTTTTTTTAGTAGCTTGTGTCACTGAACCCTCATTCTCCAGCACGCCAATATTCTGTCCTGCGAGTAGTTCTAGCATAGCCACCACCTAATGAGACTAGATATTTTGCTTCTGTCTAGTTATGATACAAAAATACTATAGTACATAAAAACTATTTTAGCTATTAAATAATCGTTTCCTGAAAAAGAGAAGTTAAAGTGTTCATCTAGGTCAGTGGAATAGTCTTTAAGAAACGAAACAGTTTACACAAATTGAAACTACAACCAACTCACACTGACCACAGCCGAACACCACCGCGATGTCAGGAAATCGTTCCCATTATTGCTACCAAATATTTTTGGACTCCCATGGGATCAAGGTTCCGTCAGCTTAAAAGACCTGTACAGAGTTGTTGCGGTAGTTGTTTGACAACGCGCTGAAACGGGGCAGAATCTTGTAATCCTTGGGATAAAATCAACGCGCCCTGAATGGCGATCACGCCATCTTCTCCCCGTTGCTGAGCCAGGTTAGCATCCATCCCAGCTTCCTCCAGTACCGCCGCGATCGCCGCAATCCAGTCCCGCAAAATCTCACTGACCTGAGCGTGAAAAACATCACGGGCAGAACCCAAAAGCAAAATGGCAAAAAGACAGGGTTGTTGCCCACCCTCATACACCTCATACATCCGATCGCACATCACCTGAAAACGGGTTAATGGCTCACCTGAACTCCGCAGCATTTGTAGCACATTGCGATCCAGCCAGCCTTCAAGATAATCCAACACCGTTTCCACCATTTCATCCTTACCGCCGGGGAAATGATGGTACAAGCTGGCTCTCCCCAATCCAGTGGCTTCAGAAATTCTGGACAAGGTCGCGCCATCGTAACCATACTGCCGAAACAGGTTCAGTAGGCAGGGAATATACGTGTCTTTGGGCATGGGACTTGTTTGGAATATAGCCAGTGAATGCGGCCAGTGAATGCGGCCAGTGAATGTCGCTATTGAATTCACCTATTGACAGTGTACCGTTCGTTCGGTATAAATTAGATGTACCGAACGAACGGTACAGTCCTTAGCCCCCTTTCCGGGAAACCCAGTCACTTCACGATCGCCCTCAACCCAGCCCCATTCAAGACGGGAACCTCGCCCTGCTGAGATTCTCTCCCTGCTGCAACCCGCCCCGGACTCAAAGCCTCACAAGTCGCGCCCGCACTGTTTTTATCCCTACCGTCTCATCTTTACCCCTGCATCCAAAAGGAGCATTCCAATGATTCAGCTCTACGGTCATGAAATCTCTGGTAATAGCTACAAAGTTCGGTTGATGCTGTCATTGCTCAACCTGGAGTATGAATGGGTCAGAGTGGATTTAATGCAAGGCGAGCATAAGTCGCCGGAATACCTCGCCATGAATCCCTTGGGACAAGTACCACTTCTAGTGGATGGAGCCATTCAACTGGCCGATGCCCAAGCCATTTTGGTTTATCTGGCGCGGCAGTATGGCGGTGACCCATGGCTCCCGCTGGAGGCTCTCCCCCTCGCGCAGGTGATCCGCTGGTTATCGATCGCGGCGGGAGAAGTGCGCCAAGGGCCTGAAAATGCGCGTCTCTACCATTTATTCGGCACTGGAACCAACATCAATATTGAGCGAGCGACCCAAAAAGCAAACTTAATTCTCAGCCAACTCGATCAGCATTTGCAAACCCATACTTGGCTGGAGTTTGACCGTCCTACGATCGGTGATGTCGCTGTCTTTCCCTATGTTGCTCTCGCTCGTGATGGAAAAATTGATTTAGATGCATTTCCCAACGTGTTGAACTGGATCGATCGGGTCAAACAATTACCCGGTTACATACCCATGGCAGGACTGTAGTTCTCTGCAATTTAACTCATCCCATTGCATAGGAGAGAATGTACCATGGCAAATCCAGGCTGGTCACAGACCGCGTCTCCTTTCCATGCGGGGGAACTGGCCATTCAGGCGCGCTTGGGCATCCAAGAACAGATGGACAAGCAAGGTCGGCGAGTCATTCGGGACTATCTCCCCGATCAGTTTCGGCAATTCTTTGCCCAGCTGCCCTATGTCATCGTTGGCACGATCGATGCAACCGGGAATCCCTGGGCATCGATCCTGGTCGGCACTCCTGGCTTCCTTTCCACGCCGGACGATCGCACATTGAAAGTGGTTACCCAGCCCCTCTTGGGCGATCCCTTCGCTGCTAATCTGGCGCAGGGGACCAACATTGGCTTGCTGGGGATTGAACTGCCAACCCGTCGCCGCAACCGGGTGAATGGGATTGTCACTGTCATTGATTCCGATGGCTTTGAGGTACAGGTACAGCAAAGCTTTGGCAATTGTCCCCAGTATATTCAAGTCCGCAGGTCTGAGTGGGCTGAAGGTGATTCGACAACTAAATTCCCACATTCGATCGATCGATTGGGCGAGAGAGAACAAACCCTCATTACCACGGCTGATACTTTTTTTATTGCCACAGCCTATCAAGCTGAATCAGCGGGTGCGGCCAGTGGCGTGGACGTTTCCCATCGGGGCGGGAAACCGGGTTTTATCCGACTGGAGGGCGATCGCACCCTCACCATTCCTGATTTCTCCGGGAATCATCACTTCAATACCTTTGGCAATCTGGAGGTGAATCCCCGGGCTGGTCTTTTGTTGATCGATTTTTCTCAAGGCCATTTACTTTACTTAACAGGGACTGCTGAAGTGATTTGGGAAGGAGCGGAAATTCTCACCTATGCTGGAGCAGAACGCTTATTGCGCTTTCATCTGCAAAGTGGCTATTACGTGGAAAGGAGTCTGCCGCTGCGTTGGTCAGATCCCGAATTTTCACCGTTTCTCGCTGACTAAGCTGCTCTGAATTAGCCCCTTAGTATCTGCCTCATTCATCATTAGGAAGGCGTTTTGATTATGGAAACCAAGCCACCCCTGCCTCCATTCACCCTAGAAACCGCCAAGATCAAAGTCCAAGCCGCTGAGGATGCTTGGAATACCCGCGACCCCGATCGCGTCGCGCTGGCCTATACTGAAGACTCTGAATGGCGGAATCGATCGGAATTTTTTAGCGGGCGACCTGCGATTAAAGAGTTTCTCAAGCGCAAATGGGCCAAGGAACTGGATTACCGTTTGAAGAAAGAACTCTGGTGTTTTATGGATAACCGCATTGCCGTGCGATTCGAGTATGAATGGCATGATGATGCAGGGTTCTGGTATCGCGCCTATGGTAATGAAAACTGGGAATTTGCTAGCAATGGTCTGATGATGCGTCGGTTCGCCAGCATTAACGATGTGCCCATCCAGGAATCAGAACGCAAGTTTCGTTGGGAGCGTACCTAATCGTTGCATGAGCCGTAATTGCATAGGAAGGGAGAATGAGTCTTTTGAAGCTGAATTTAGGCTGGTTGCGCTGGATATCGATCGAGAGCCCCTTGGCGCAGGTGTAGCGGCCCTCAACGAACCAACCCAACTTTGCATAATTCAGAAACCTTGGCGCTATAAAATCGTCTTAGGAAAAGAAATCGTCTAGCCCGATCGGCCTTTTTTCCCTGATTTCCCCTCGGGTCGCTGGACAATTCTTTAAAAGCCCATTACTCAATTTCCTATGCGTCATTCTATTTTTGCAATTAGTTGTCTGACCCTCTCAACCCTGCTGACGGGCGGCCTCACCACCGGTGGCCTTGCGCAACCCTCCACTGTCCCCGCCGCACGATCCGGCCTCAGCGACGAAATTGGCTGGGAATTTGTCGGTGAATCCACTCTCAACTCCACCCAAATTGTCGAAACGGAATATGTGGGCGACTGTCCCGGCAGCGAGATTGAAACAAAAGAAGCCCGCTTCACCTCCAGCAAAACCCCAACCGGCGATCGCCGACGGGTTCTTGTGCGTAACACCACCCGTGGCCTGACGGGAGATACGATGCCCTTCACGAATCGGGAATATGACAAGGGCCGATCGTCGGAAGCCACCAAAATGGAATTCGGTACCAGCCACTCCTCTAAACGCTTGCGGGTACTGCCGGGAGTCAATGAATTTGACTATGAAATTCGAGAGCGCGATCGGGTGATTGACTCCGGTAAATTCAGCGCCAATATTGAAAAAGCAACCCGCCAAATTACCCGCAATGCCCAATGGTACAACGAAGAAGTTTGTGCAAATTCTTCCGTTTCCAATAATGTTTGTGCTGATTTACGGCAGCGTCGCCAGTTCCGTTGTTCCACGGGTAAAGTGCTGCAAAGTTATTTTGAATCCGACGATTCTCCCAGCTATCGCACGTTGATTTCCAATCAAACCAACAAATCGATTCGGCTATCGATCGATGGCGATCTCTACCGTTTGGAATCTGGCGAAAGCGTGCGCGTTCGTCGCCGCAGTTCCTTTGAAGTGCGCTACAATCCCACCTGCCAAACCTGCGAATTGACCCACAGCAACTATGTGGAAGCTGGGAAGCGGGTAAAATTCCGCCAGCAAAATAGCCGCATCGAACTCGTAGACTATCCCCGCGACGATTACTAAAACGATTGCTAAAAATTACCAAAACGATTACTAAGATGACTCCCCAGAGCCCTCAGCGATGGCCTTACCAAGGACTCCCAATGAGGGTGAAGGCTGACCAGTAGTAGGGATGGGATAGGGTGCGATCGCCTAAACTTTCCAGCTCGTTCGGTAACGCCGCTTTTCCACCCGACCATTGCAATTGGCCGTTCTGCAACTTCACCTGGCCCTTCAGCATTTGGATTTGGGCCTGCCGAATGGCCTCGGCTTTGATGGGCGACTGGCGCAATTGTTGATAAAACTCCGCCATTAACCCCGATGTCCCCTCATCATTCACATTCCACAGGCTTGCCAGCGCCGATCGAGCCCCCGCCTGCACCGCTAACCCCGCAAAACCCAACTCCGCCTCGCGATCGCCCAGGGCCATGCGGCAAGCACTCAGCACTAACAAATCTAAGGGCGGATCGTTCCAATTCAGCTCCCGCAACTGATTCAGCCGGAGGCGTTGATCCTGAAGTTGAATGTAGGAATCCGTCAGATCCCCCGGCAAGAATTCGCCATGGGTGGACAGATGCACCAGTCCAAAGGGTTGACGCTGGCGTTGATTTTTCAGATTCGTCAAGGTGAAGTCTTGGTTTAATAAAATACTTCCCGGCCAGAGTCGGCGAATGTTGGTCAATTCCAATTGAACTGCTGGCAATGGGGCTTGGTCAGTGAACTGGGTGGCTCCCGCAGCCAGCACTTCCGCTTGCCCCAAATCCACGAGGCGCGAGTCAGTCAGACTGAGGCTCGGCATGAGGCCAATGCTGTAGTTTTCCACGAGGAACTGTTTGCCATCGTAGAGCGCTGCTAACGGAATAAACCGCAGCCCCGTATCTAGAACAAAGGCAATATTGCCAATCTGCCGATCGCGCAATTCCCGTTCGATCGGACGAATCAGCCAGTCATACAGTTTTTTAGCGGATTTCAAATAACTGCGGGTATTGGTTTTGCTGGGGTCAGCCACTTCCGATCGGAATTGCTGGGCTAGGGCCACAACCTGGGTGCGATCGGCTTGGGGAATGCGCAGAACGTAGGGGGGCTCAGTGGGGGTCACCAACAGCAGTTCCAAGGACTCCTGCTCCTTGACCCGCAATTTGATATCCTTTTCCTGCCGTTCGATCGCGCCTTCTGTCGTGGGGACGAATCCCACATACAGCAATGCCGGTCGGATGCCAGTGACCTCAGATACCCGTTCTAGGGTTTTACGCGCCGCACCCAAAGAAATCACTCTAGGCAGATCCGGCAAATCTAAATAATCGGAAAATTCAAATGTGTGATCATTTTCCCAGTTATCAAACTGACTCCCGAGATCTAACAAATTATTATCGCTAGCCGGTGGCGTTTCATTCTCGTTAGGCGATTTTTGTTGAATTTCGGGGAAAGGCCGTAAGTTAACCGGCGCTAGTGGCGTAATAATCGGTTGATCGGGTGTAATGATGGTAATGGTGCTAGGCGCTGTCCCCTGAACAAAGGTGCCAGCAATCGATCGTGTGGGGTTTAAGCGGTTGGTGCCCCCCGTCGTAATCGCTGCGGCAGTTCCGCTAATACTGGCATCACCAATCGTGAATGGAACATTCGGCACTAATTGATTGGTTCGGATAATGACAGAACCACCCCCACTCCCACCCGCAGTAGAAATTGTAGAGAGAACCCCATTTCGATCGGTAAAACTGCCACCCATCCGTAGGAATCTCGCAGTGGTAATATCAACATTTCCACCAATGCCGCTTGTGCCTCCCTGGGCATTGATAAAACCAATTTCAACATCACCATTGGGATCAACCAAGACATTGCCACCGTTACCAAGATAGGAATAACTAACGATTCCTTTAAGACGAATTTGGTTCTGGGCGATGACTTCAATATTCCCGCCTGCTTGGGTGCTACTAGCGCTACTGGGTAGAGCGGGGCTACTGGTGATTTGCAGAGGAGGGAGAACGGCGCTGCTGAGTACTAGTTTGGGGGCATCGATCGAGGCCGCTTGTAAGGTCAGTTTGCCGCCTGCGGTATCGAAGACAAGGCTATCGGGAACGGTGAGGGTTCCTGTGAGTTTGAGGGTCAAATCGCCGCCGCCGGTTAAAACCAGAGTTTTTGGGAAGGTCAGATCGCCAGCTTTACTAAGGCTAAAATTGCCGCCCCCCGTACTCAGGATGAAAGGCAGTACCAAGGTTGTTGGAGCCAGTTGATCACCGATCGTCAGGCTGCTACCGGAGAGCAGAAATTCATCCGGCATGGTGAGGGTTCCGCCTGCATTCACAACCAGCTTGCCGTTTTTGCCCAGTTCTACGGTACGATTGCCAATCACGATCGGTTCCTGAGTCACTGGATCGAGTTGAGTAGCTGCGCCCCCTACAGTCACGTTCTGAGCAGCCCACAGGTTAATATCGCCTGCTCGATCGGTTCCGCTAGCACTAATCACCCCCGTTTTCAGACTGCCTTTCTGGGCAATGATATCGATATTGGAGCCAACCTTAGCATTGCTAGAGCGAACATCTTTGACATCAATATTTCCCTGTTGGCTCACCAAACGAATGGTGCTAGCAGAATCACCTGCATTGGGTACGATTGGCACAATCCCTGTCCCAGAATCTCCTGTTACATCCAAAATCACACTGCCGGATTGAATCATTTGTCCAGCTGAAATTTGAACATCTCCTGAACGGCTGAGCCCTCGAGTATAAATGCTACCAATGCTCGCTGCTCCGGTAGTCGATAACGTTACTGCACCGCCCACCGGATTGGCTACGTCAGAAATAATGACGCCAGTCCGGATGCCACCATTGCCTGCAGTGAGACCAATGTTCCCACCTGTTTGAGACAACAGATTGTTAGTAGGAGGACCACCGTAAATAGCGAGATCGCCTGTGGTGATTCCCCCAGCATTCGCCGTAAGAGTAATGTCTCCCACACTAGCTCCATATTTGCGAATGTTTAAATATCCAGTACTGATGTTGCCAGATCGGGCAGTGAAATTAATGCTTCCGGCTGATAAATTGTTAGGAAAAAGGCCGGGACTGGTTGTGATTGTACCTACACTAATGTTATTGGCTGTGATTATCAGGTTTCGACCTAGTGTATCAATAGAAAATCCTGTTCCATTAAAATTTCCCAATGCTTCAAACGTTACCGTAGAATTGGCAGGAGTAGTAAAGGTAATATTTTGATTGAGATTGATATCGCGGCTGGCTTGGAGAATTAAATTCCCTGTAATGGCTGCAATCTCATCAGCCTGAATGCTCAAATCGGTAGTTGTTCCAAACTGATCAAATAAAATACCATTGTCTAAGTTGACGGGGGGGAGATAAGGGTTAAACCCAATGATATTAATATCCTGCGGATCAAGTAAAACCGTTCCCGCAGGCCCCTGACTGGCGCTGACATCCGCTTTCCCTAAAAAGCCGAGGTTTTGTTTGCCGGACACTTCAACAAAGCCGCCTTGAGTTACGCCTTTGGCAGTAATCTCGCCGTTAAACTGCGTAGCCCGATCGCTCCAAACAATCACCCGTCCACCGTCACCGGATTGCAACGCATCGGCTTGAATTTTAGAAGCTTGATCAATATAGGTTTGTTCTGCATTGGGAATCGTGCCTTTGCCTTGGTAGTCGCCCCCAATGCGAATTGTGCCTCCGCCAGCATTACCCGAAGCGTTGAGATTGGCATTGACGATCGCGACTTGGGTTCCCAAGTTCGTAATCGACCCACCCACGCTGGATGTACTGGACGGATTGGATACATCCTGGGTGCCAGAGACGATCGTCGTACCCGTTGTCGTTGGGATTTTCAAATTTGATCCGGTGAGTTGTAACGTGCCATCGGCATTGACCGTAACTCCCGTTGCCGTTGGCAGATTGCCCCCCGTCAGCAGTTCCGGCAGAGACGTGGTGCGGAAATTCTCTGGGGCGTCTATCCAGGGCTGGAGTTCCAAACTCAGTAACCCAGTCTCGGAATTCAACGTCGCAACGGTTTGCCCAGATACGGACGCGATCGTGAGTTGTCCCCCCGGTGCGGAGAGCGTCCCAAAGTTAAATACCGTCCCTGCCAGCAAGCTCAGATTTTGTCCCGTCGGAACTGCCAGATTGCCAAAATTCGCGATCGAACTCGGTTGCGGAGCCGTAAAAGCAAAGGTATTGGGCGTTCCCAACAGATTGCTGTAGTTGTTATTGCCGAGGACATTCAACCACTGATTGCCCAAGCCCACCCGATCGGCAGTCGTAGCGGTGAATGCAGCGGGAACATTCAGGGATGCATTACTGCCAAATAAAATTCCCGCTGGATTAATTAGGACGAGATTAGGATTACCCCCGGTAATTTGAATCAATCCGTTAATGATTGAAGGATTACCACCATTCACGCTCCCCAGAATATTCTTCAACGCGGGATTGGCTAAAAAATTAGCCGTTTGCCCCGTCTCCAGGCCAAACTGAGTAAACCGATGAAATAAATTGCTACCATCCTGGGAACGACTGCCCCCGGTAATCTCAAAGCGGTTCCCCTGCTGGTTGACGATCGTTCCTGTCCCGTCGGCTGCGGGCACGATCGGTTGTGCTTGCACCGAGGCCATTAGCCCGATCGCCCCTAGGGGTAAACTCAGCACAGACAAACTCAGTCGCGAACTCATTAACCGCTTTAATAATAGATTCATGGCTTTTCTCTTAAGGGAACTTCACAACAGGTATTTAACGGCTGCGTGGCAACCTCGTCTAATCCGGCGGTTTTCAGGAGACTTTGCCATTCTTTTTCGATCGTGCCATCTTTAGGTTGCTGCAACCGTAGATTGGCCATAATGGTTAGGGCTTCATTCCAAATACCGGCTTGCATATAGCGTTTCGATCGTTCGATCGGTGGAGCTAATAAAATTCCTTGGAGCAATTTGGGTTCTGTTTTTAAACGAATCATTGAAATATCAACAAACTGATTAACGGAGGTATCTTTTTCATCACACCTGACAACAAATTTCCAATGGACGATTTGATTAAACGGTAGTGGTGCTTCCGTTTTGGGCAGTTGAATGCGCATCACTCCAGGCTGAGCTTGCTTGAGCGTCAAGATCGTGCGCTGGATGGTGAACTGATTATCTTCAGGATCGGGTTCCTCAATGCGTAATTCGGCGGGATGATTGGGGGTGAGGGCATAGGGCAGGTAAAACCAGAGGGTGGGATGGGCTTCGGTCGTAGATCCCACAAATAGCGGTGCTTCTTTCCCTTCCCGTAGCATGGGCACGAGGGCAGTCAGAGGTTTGTCCGATCGACAGCCTCCTCGGCTAGCGGCTCCCCGAGGTCGGTTGTTGTCTGCCCGCCGGGATTGTCCTGTGAGTAACCGCCGAAGCCGCTCGGAAATGGATTGTGCGGCACTGGGGGGAGCCTGAATACTGAAATTCAGTCCCGTGAAAACCAGCGCCAAGCCGACGGCAAGGAGCTTACGATCAAGGAATTTACGATCGTAGATCACGTAATCTCGAAAGCATTGACGCCAGTGTTGGGGAAACTTCATCATACGGGTAGATTGCCTATTGTCTGATAGATTGTCTAGTGTCTTAATAAATTGCCTAATAAATTAATTACCTATTGTCTGGACTGCTGCTGACGAGCGGCCATTTTAACTGAAATGACTGCCGTTGTTACCATCATAAACGCCGGGGGGAGGAGCGGTACCCAGGTGGAACCCAGGCTAAACCACAAGCAGGCACTGCCCACCAATCCGCCCATCGCGATGCCGAGAAAGAGGCTCCGCCGCACTGGATCGAGCCACAGAACCACGATCGCGCCACCCACGCCCGCCCAGGCCCAAATCCACAGGATATCTAACCAGAGGGGCCAGACTTGCAGCAGGGGCCGATCGTTCAAGGCAGCACTCAGGAGTTGGCTGGTCATTTGGGCTTGCAACACCACTCCTACGATAGAACCGTAGGGGGTTTTAAAGTAGTCGTTGTTGGCCTCAGAACTGATACCGACTAAGACAATGCGATTGCGGACATCCTGTTCGGTGAGCTGGCGATTCAGCACGTCTTCTAGGGTGACTCGTTTAACAAAGTTGTTCACCCGTTCCTGGGCGGTTTTGCCGGGGCCGAGCCGATAGTTCAACAACAGGTAATGTCCTTCGGAGTCGATGCTGCCCTGGTAGGCGTTACTAAACAGCCCCAGTCCCGGTAAATGGGTTTTCCCAAAGGAAATCGATCGACCGATGGCATCCGGTGCAATTTTCGCAAGACCTGTTCCTTGTACCCGATCGAGGTAATGCTGGGCCACTGCCCAACTGAAGGAGGCGATCGTGGGACAGGGCATTTCAGGCAGGGGTTTCCGTACCATCATCTGCTTACGCACAATTAAATCAACGTCATAGACAACGTCAGAAAATCCTAAGCGATTTTGGGGAAGATCCGGTGGTGGATTAATGGCGCGATTGCTGTCAGGATCTCGTCCGTCTCCGTTGGGCAGTTTGCAAAGGCCAATGATGCGGTTGTCAGTCCGGAATCGCTGGGCGAGTTGTTTAACTTGAGGGTCGATCGTGAAGTCGCGGTAGAGATCTAAGCCGATTAAGCGGGGCTGGTAGGGCAGCAGTGCGCTGAGGACGCGATTGAGGGAAACATCAGAGAGGGTGCCACGGGCGTTTTCGTTGCGTTGCAGTTGGGCTTTAATATCCGCTTCCGTGACTTCGATGATGAGAAAGCGATCGTCGGTGCCTTCCACGGGTTTGATTTGGGCCATGCGATCGAAGACCCACAGTTCCACGGGTTCCAGTAATCCGGTGACGCGAATTCCCCCGATCGCCAGGAGCATCGCCGCACTGGTGACCAAAAGGGTAGGTAGGTTGGGGCGATAGCCAGGGGCTTGACGGCTGGTGGTGATGTATTGGACTTGCAGTTCCGTAGGGGCGGGGGCTTTAGTTGCACTTGTTTGCAGCCAGGTTTCCGCTTGAATGAGGTCTTTTCCACGCAAGAGAAAACTGGGTTCGCGGTGGTTGCGATCCCACTCCAGGGCTTTGATTTGCAGGCGGGTGTGTTGTTTGGCGTAGTCCAGATCGGTGTCGATCGCGGTGACTAGGGTTTGGAAGCCTTGCTCAAAGTTGTCCTGATCGCGCAAGAAAATCCAATTGAGGGCACTGAGGGTGGGGTGGACTTGCTGCGGATCAACGTCACGGTAGATGACGGGAACGAGGCGTTTATTGTTTTGGATGGCGTGTTCGATTTCCCAACCGCAGACTTCCGAAGTGACTGAATCAGGCGAGAGAATAAAGACGAAGGTATTGGCGGCTTCGATGCCCGATTGAATGGATTTCCACCACTGTTCGGTGGGTTGGATGTTTTGCCAATCGACCCAGAGATCGCGATCGCCTTGGCGCAGGGCGTCGTGTAATTTCTGCACGAAGGCTTTGTCACGACGGGAGTAGGAAATAAAAACGTCGGGGGTGGAGCCGGGAGGCAGGTCGGGGGTGGAGCCAGGAGGCTGGATCGGTTTACTCGATCGGGCTTTAAAGCGAGGCAACATAGAGTACAGAATAGAGCACAGGTGATCTGGGTGAAAATGGCTGGAAAACGGATTCAAAACGGGGGATAACTGGACAATTAAGAATGCTATCAGTTAATAGAATCGGAGCATTCTAAGGAACATGCAGGTCACAACAGGTCACATTTTTTAGCGTAGTTGCCCGGTTTGAATTTTGCAACGATACAACGGCTGAAAATCAGGTCTGTGTGAGTAGCATTTGATACATACTTAATGCTGGGTGATGCAGAGGTGCGAGGTTAAAAAAGATGCCTCAGGATTCTCCCAAGGCAATTAAAAAGAAATACGATCGTGATTAAAGAAGTGTAGAGATTAGTCAATGAAACTTGAATTGTGTGGGCAACACTAATTAACGAACGCTTCGCACTAGAAAGTTAGGTTGGCCACAACTTTTCTGGGAGTTTTTCAGAAGTTGGGTGCTGCACTCTCCCGGTTGACCGTTTTTGCTATGGCAGACCATGACTTCTTTGAGGAAGCGTCCGGAGCCGGAGCAGGTGGGGGCGATGCTATTTTCGGTCATGGCGGGGTTGGCGCGGATGAAGTCTTGCTTCAGGTCGCCGATCGTGGTGCGGAAGGGTTGGGTGGGTTTGATGTAGCGATCGGGGATTTTGACGCCGTTTTTCAGGTCAAAGGCGAGTTGGTGATATTTAGTTTGGCTGAGGCCGGAGCAGGTGCCGTGTTTTTCCCATTCGTGGGTGTAGAGTTTGGGGCTGGGATAGAGGTTGGGGAATTGTTTTTTGATTTTGGGGTTGAAGGCTTCGGTGGTGCAGTTGGCGGGCCAGCCGCTGTTGTATTGGGGCCAGAGGCCATGGAGTACAAAGCCGAGTTGTTTGCCTTTGCTGCATTGGTTGGGGTCGCGGGAGCCTGCGGTTTCGCAGTAGTCGGGGGACCAGGAGAGGGTGAGGACGTAGAAGTCGAATTTGCCAGGGACGTTTTGGCTGGTGGTGGTGGGTTTGGATTGGGGTCTGCGCCGTGCTTCGGAGATGAAGGGGGTGAGGCAGAGGGTGGCGAGCAGCAATGTAGGGAGGATTGCTTTTTTCAACATGGTGAATCCCGATTGACGATCGATCTAGAAAGTGGATGTGTGTGCGATAAGGCTGTAGGAGCTATACATCAGGGTAGGGGATCTTTCCAGAAATGTAGCGATCGTTGCAATATTCGTTTAAGTTCAGGGTCGATCGGGCTTGCAATAAGGTGAAAGTCTTGCGTGAAAGAGCATGGCCATCCTAGGTTTCACATTTGTGACTTAGGAAACCCAAAGCCTTGGGATTTTGCTATGTTCCCAATATGATTTCTTGAATGAGTATGAAGATGCGATCGATTACTACCTGATTCACTACACCGAATCTTTTGATAATCAACGTTTGATCCAAGGCATAGATTTTGTCAGCCCGGATGACACTAGGCTTTTTGAGATTTCCGCTTTCCAAATCTGGATTATCGATCGTGAAGCTAAACGGTACAAGATCGGGGTTGGAGGTGACTGCAACTACCAGTGCATCTCGTGAGTGGCGATTGTACTGTGTACTAGAAATGATAATGACTGGTCGGCGCTTTTGAGAGGATAAGTCAGTGAATGGAACAGGAATGAGAACGAGTTCACCTTGTCTAAGCATTATTCCATTCCGCATCGTCAATTTCGTTATCCCAGAATCCCAGACTACTGCTGGCTGCTGCGACTAGGTCAGCGAGGGAATCAGGCTCATCTGGCAGAACTAAGACAATCACTTTCCGGCCTGTTGCGAAGGGAACTTGTAGTTCAATATGACCTTGCGCTTGGACTTCAACTTCATATCGAAGCGGTGTTGGGTTGGAAGCTATTTCAGACATCGGAATTTCCTATCAATGTTCAGATTAGTTACTATTGTAGAGCACTCATGATCTGGAGAATGGGCTGGGCTGTGAGACAAAAGATTGAGGGATCTTCGTCTTCTAGGTGAAGGGCGACGGTTTCACTGAGGTTGGCGGTGACTTCATCGAGGGTTTGCCCTTGGGTGACGACGGAAATTTCGCGGCATTCGGCAACGTAGCCATTGTGGTCATCGCTACGATAAATGCAAGCGTGGATGTAAGGGGATAAACTCATAGATTCTGCTCTCGAACTGAAAGTTCTGCCCACTGGAGTTAGCGTAGCAAGCAACATCCCCAGTAGCTGAGTTAGTTAACCAGGAATAGCCCTATTTTAGCCGATCGCTCTAATAGTCATAGTCTTATTAGCGATCGAAGGACAGATGATAAAATGGGACGATCATGTTCGATTTGAAAAAGCACTAGAAATACTGAATTACTCTAGGGATAACTCCGATGGAGACGCTGAAATACACCCTGATCATTCAGTGGTCAGAAGAGGATCAACTCTATCTCGTTCATTGTCCCGATTTCCCGTGGCAGCAGTTTATTACCCACGGTAGAACCTATCAGGAAGCGGCGCGTAATGGACAGGCCGCGATCGAAGGGCTGATTGCGGTGCTACAGGATAATCATCAGCCCGTTCCTGTACCATCTATCAGTCCAATGCTGAATGTGGTTTAAATAGCGAGGTGCAAGGTTGAATCGATCTGCCCTTCCCCTTTTCCATCTTCCCCTTTCCCTAATACTTATGTCAGAATAGAAAATAATTAGGATGAGGTTGAGCGATGATACGAGAAGATCTATTAGCCATCATTGAAGAAGCAAGGCAGAGTGGCCGGAAAAGTCTTGATTTGTCGTGGAAGCAAATTCAAGAATTACCTGATTCAATTGGTCAGCTAACTAACCTCACGCAATTAAATCTTTACAACAATCAACTGACTGAATTACCTGATTCGATTGGTCAGCTAACTAACCTCACGCAATTAAATCTTTACAACAATCAACTGACTGAATTACCTGATTCGATTGGTCAGCTAACTAACCTCACGCAATTAAATCTTTACAACAATCAACTGACTGAATTACCTGATTCGATTGGTCAGCTAACTAACCTCACGCAATTAAATCTTTACAACAATCAACTGACTGAATTACCTGATTCGATTGGCAAATTAACCAACATTAAAACACTTGATCTTCATGACAACAAATTGGTTGGCTTACCTGATTCAATTGCTCAACTAAGCAACCTTGCAATACTTGATATCAGTTTAAATGAGTTAAAGAATTTACCTGATTCAATTGGTCAATTACATGGTTTGGTAACACTTTATCTCAGCAACAATCAGCTGAAAAATATCCCTGAATCAATCGGTAGATTAACCAACCTTACAGCACTTTATATCAATAGTAATAAACTAGAGACTCTTCCTCGATTAGTTGGCAAATTAATCAAATTGCAAACATTCAATCTTGAGGGCAATTTCTTGAATACAATCCCTCCTGAGGTTATTAAACAAGGAGGAATTGCGGTTCGTGACTATTATCGACAGCACATAGAAGCAACCACAGATTTTATTTATGAAGCTAAGCTGATTATCATTGGTGAAGGTGGATCGGGTAAAACCAGCTTGGCAAATAAGCTAATCAACTCTCAATACGAGCTTAAACTCGAAGGCGGCAGAAATCCTGAACAATCGACAGAAGGAATTGCTGTTATGTACTTAGATTTTAATCATTATAGTGGTCAAAAATTCCGTATCAATATTTGGGACTTTGGTGGCCAAGAAATCTACCACGCTACCCACCAATTCTTTCTTACCAAACGATCCCTCTATCTCCTCGTTGCTGATACTCGACAAGAAAATACTGACTTTAACTATTGGTTGGAAATTGTTGAACTCCTCAGCGAAGCCAGTCCCACTCTGATCATCAAAAACGAAAAACAAGATCGTCCCTGTCAAGTGAATGAGAACCAACTGCGGGGCCGGTTTCCAAACCTAGAAAAAATTCTGGCAACCAATCTCGCTACTAATCGCGGCCTCCCCGAAATTTGTGCTGCTATCAAACACCACATCAGCCAACTTCCCCACATCGGCACCCCATTGCCCAAAACCTGGGTCAACGTCCGCCAAGCCCTTGAAACCGACACCCGCAACTACATCACCCAACAGGAATTCCTCACCCTCTGCGACACCCACGGCTTCAAACGCCACGAAGACAAACTCCAACTCAGCGGCTACCTCCACGACCTCGGCGTCTGCCTCCACTTCCAAGACGACGACCTCCTACAACGCTACGTCATCCTCAAACCTGAATGGGGCACCACTGCCGTCTACAAAGTCCTCGACACCGCTAAAGTCCGACAAAACCTCGGTTGCTTCACCAGCGAAGATCTCAAACTCATCTGGGCCGATGAACAATACGCCGACATGCGCCCAGAACTCCTGCAACTGATGAAAAACTTCAAGCTCTGCTACGAAATCCCCCACCGCCCCAAAACCTACATCGCCCCCCAACTCCTCTCCCCAAACCAACCCGATTATCCCTGGGACGACACCGATAACCTCATCCTGCGCTACCACTACGAATTCATGCCCAAAGGGATGCTCACCCGCTTCATCGTTGAAATGCATCGGCTCATCGACAGCGATCTCGTTTGGAAAGACGGCGTCATCCTCCAATCCGCCAACACCCGCGCCGAAGTCATCGAAGCCCGTTACCGCAACGAAATCCGCATCCGTATCTCCGGCTATCCCAAAAAATCCCTCCTAGAACGCATCCGCCACGAGTTCGACAAAATCCACCAATCCTATGGAGAACGTCTCCGCTTCCAAGAATTTATTCCCTGCAACTGCACTACCTGCAAAGGCTCCCAAACTCCGCATTTTTATGCACTTAATCGCTTGGAAGAACGACTCAAAAACAACCGATATGAGATCGAATGTGATATCAGCTATCAAATGGTATATGTGGAAGGTTTAATTGATGATGTTTTACGTGTAGAGAGCAATCAATCGAGTATTGTCGATGGTAGAGATCCAGTAGAAGATATACAAGTATACGAAAAGTTTCCTATTTTTTCTATGGACGTAATCAAAGCTTATCTAAATGAGGTTGATGAATTAAATTCCTCGACACAAAATAATATGGATATAGATGATCAAGTCGTTTAAGATGAATTGCTAAAAATGATTAAAAATAAAAGCTATATATAATCCAAATGTCGAATAACCATAAGCTAGATATCATGAAAAATCCAAAAAATATATACATTTTGTATCCTCAAGAATGCAAAGATTTTTTTGAGTATGCAGTTGTACCTGATCTTCAAAAATCACTAAATTTAAATTGTAGCTTACAAGGCTATAAGCATATAGACCGAGAAATTATTCAAATCATGATTAACAAAATCAAAAATGCTAGTATTCTAATATTTTGCTATTTTGGAAAAATTGAACTAGAGCATGCTTATAAGCTGGGTCTTGCGCATGCTTTTAATAGCAGAGTAGTATTGATAAACTTTGCTTGTACAAAAAATGATTTGAACTTTCCTAGCTTTATAAATTATGATTTCCTTATTCTTGTTAGAAAATCTATCAGTAGCGAAGATATCAAACGGTTGAATGAGGATATCCAAAATGTAATTATCTCATGTTTATCTGTAGATACAATTGGTTTTCTATACAAAAAAGCTGTCAATATTTGCAAATCACTCGAGCAGAGATATTTACGTAAAATACCAGTAGTCGATCAATCGATATTTGCAAGTCGATTGAAAAAAGAGGAGATTCGCATGTGTTTAAATGAGTATGATAAATCTTCGAAAATATTGCTTGTCAAGGTGATTGAAGATATTCATATACTAAGTATTTTGCAGATCAATGAACAATTCTTTTCTAATCCTACTCCTAGTTTTAATTTAGGTGATATGAAAATTTTCGTTAGCTACAGCCATGAAGACGCCGAATGGCTGAAAAAACTGCAAATCCACCTCAAACCCCTCACCCGCAAAGGCACGATCGATCTTTGGGACGACACCCGCATCCAAACTGGCGACGACTGGCAACAGGCAATTGAAACCGCCCTCGCCAACGCCCAAATCGCCATCCTCCTCGTCAGCCCCAACTTCATCGCCTCCGACTTCATCGCCGACAACGAACTGCCCCCCCTCCTCGATGCCGCCCAAGCCAACGGCCTCAAAATCTTCTGGATTCCCATCAGCTACAGCAGCCACACCGAAATGGACTTCAACAAATACCAAGCCGCCCACAACCCCAAACAACCCCTTGCCAGCCTCCCCCCCGTCGAACAAGACCGCGTCCTCGTCAAAATCTGCCAAGACCTCAAACGCCTCGCCACCTAATCCCGATCCGCCCCCGCAACCCCAACCCTAGCCACCCTCCAGCCCACCGAAGCCACACCCCTGAGCGCCAAAGATTTTCGTTCCATTAGAAGTTTCTGAAGTAGAATCCAAACGAAGCTTCCAAAAAAAGGGTTGAGTTCGTGATTCAAGTTCTAGCAGCGCCAATGGAGACGGATGTGGATAACGAAGCATTTGAATTGGGCATCGATCCGGCTCTTGTGCGGTCTGCTCGGGTAATTTACGAAACCTTCTACACCGTTCACCCCGAAGTCACCGACCTTCCCCTCGGCGTCGCCATCAACCGCTTCACCCACCGAGGCAAACTCATCTTCAGCGGCAAACCAATCTTGTTGCCCCAGGAATGTTTTATCCCCTTTGAACTGTTTGACCATCCCCTCGGGCAATATGAGTAGTACCCAATCAACTTGTGATTGCAACCCATAACGATCCCCCCAAATCCCCCTATCTCCTACGGAGAGGCTACGCCAAGAAAAAGGGAAACTTTGCAAGAATCTGGCTAAATTCCCCCCTTTTGAAGGGGGGCGAGGGGGGATCGAATTTCGCGCACTACCCTCCGCCATGGATTTCCTATTTGAACTCCCTATATTCGCCTTCGTCCTATTCCTCGGCGCATCGATCGGAAGCTTCCTCAACGTCGTCATCTATCGCTTACCCGCAGGGCTATCCCTCATCCACCCGCCCTCCCGCTGCCCCCACTGCCTCACCCCCCTCCGCAAACGCGAAAATCTCCCCGTCATCGGCTGGCTTCTGCTACGCGGCAAATGTGCCCACTGCCAAGCCCCGATCGCAGCCCGCTATCCCCTCGTAGAACTGATCACCGGACTGCTCTTCCTCGCCACCTTTCTCCACTTCGGTTGGACTTGGCAGACCCTCGGCTATTGGGTCTTAATCAGTTGGCTATTGTCCCTTGCATTAATCGATCTAGATACCCTCACATTACCCAACGTCCTCACCCAATCCGGTTTAGTATTTGGTCTAGCATTCCAAACCACGATCGGCATTGCCACCACCCAAACCCTCACCGGAGGTATTCACGGCTTAATGACAGGGGTGATTGCCGCAGTGTTGGGCGTTTGGTTGCTGGATATAATCACCTGGCTCGGCGCGATCGCCTTTGGTAAACCCGCCATGGGGGGTGGAGACGCCAAGCTCTTCGCCATGTTAGGCGCATGGCTCGGCTGGCAAAACCTGCTCCTCTCCGGCTTCCTCGCCTGTGCCCTAGGAGCCTTTGTCGGGGGGGGCGCAATCGCCCTCCGCCTGCTCGATCGGCAAAAGCCCATCCCCTTCGGCCCCTTTCTCGCCCTCGGCGCACTGATTGCCGTCTTCTGGGGCAACACCTTAATTTCTGGCTATCTCAACTTGTTCTTCCCCACCCTTGTCCCATAATCTTGAATGGAAAACCCTCTTCCCCAGCTATCCACCAGAGAAGAGGGTTTCTTTATTCCCCCTGTTTTCCAAGTCCCCCCTTTTTTGCTTTATTCCCCCCTTTTTAAGGGGGGGTAGGGGGGGATCTAAAAGGAGTGAGGGGGGATCAGAACATCCCGCTAACTAAGCCGGAGGAATGTGCACCGACATCGATCGCGCTACATCAATCCACTCACCCGATCGATCGAGATAGCCCACTTCCACCACGTAATCCCGATCGGGCACCGGAACCTCAATTCGCAGCTCCTGGGTCAACTCACTGCAATCGTACTGGTAGTAGTTTTCTAAGACCGACTGATTGGGATCAACCCCCGTCACATCATAGAGCCGTAGCGCCAGATCCATTCCGCCCCGGCTGTGGGCATCGGCCTTTTGCTCATCGGTCAATTGCCAGCGCACCACCGCTTCCTTCGCCGTTTGCGGAATCAGCACAATCCTCGCCCGATCGCCCAGAATGCGCGTCCGAGCCGCCGCTGCCGTTCCACCGACAAACGCCGCCCCTGCGGCCAGGGTTTCACTGCCTGCCTGGGTCACGCCTTCCACCGCATTCTCCGCAGCAGCCCCCGCTCCCGTGATCAGCGTCGAAGCAGAATCCTTCAACTTCCCGAAGAACCCAGGAGCATCGGCATCGCTCCCCGTCCCAGCCTCCGTGCCCGTTGGTTCTCCCCCCAGGTCAAAGGCCACATCATCTAACCGACCCCTTGTATCCGGAGCCAGCTCATTGAGATTGGAGGATTCGAATTCCCAATCCGCAGCGGTTTCAGACCCCGTGGCGGCAGGGGGATTCGTTGTCCCCGGAACATCCTGTGGCCCCCGCAGGAACGACCAAGCGGCAGCTCCGGCGGCTCCCGTTGCTGCGACTCCGCCTGCGATCGTCCCGCCGTCTACAGGCGTTTCAGGGGGCGTCCAGTCGGGCTTGGTCCAGTCGGGATTCGCCCAATCCGTGGGGGTGCCGAGGGCATCCTGATCGTCGCTGGTGGCACTGTCCCGATCGCTCCAGGCATCACCGGCCACATCCACATCGTCATTGGCTTGGGTTTGGAAGGGGGCCCAAGTGGCGGATTCCGGTTCCGTCGGCGTGGGGGACGGTGTGGCGGTAGAACGGCTAGAGAGCGCCGCTGCATCGGAGCTTTCGTCAGCCTTGCGGGGCAGCAGTAACAGCAACAGCCCCAAGCCCAATAACCCCAGGGGCAGCAGCCACTTCAGCCAATCTGGAAATCCATCCCCCAGAAGTCCCTTGTCCGCCGCAGCGCTGGGATTGGTGGTGGTTGGGTTGACCTGTTCTCCCGTCACGCCCGGATTTGGCGCATTATTGGGAGCATTGTTGGGGGCGTTGTTGGGAGCATTATTGGCCGCGATGCTGGAGGGCCGATCGGCATTGCTCACGGCCCCTGGTTTTTCATTCCCGGCATTGCCCTTGGGAGCGTTGGCAGGCACGGCTTTATTCGTACTGTTGGCCGCCTTGCTAGCCGCTTGGGCATTGGCGATCGCGCCGGGAGCATTGAAGTCGATCGCTTGGGCAATCCCCGCCTGTTGAATTGCCTTCTGTCCTGCCGTGGTTCCCGCTACGCCCAGGAAGGCTTGGACGGCGGGGCTGGGTTTGGGGCCTTTGTAAACGTAGAACAACGGCTGGGAGAAGGGATACTTGGGATTACTAGGATCCACCCCATCCATCGTCAGCATCCGGAAGCCCGCCTGGTTCTTCAGTTGGTTGGCGGGGACAAAGCTGACTCCGTTATTGCCCAGCTTGCCCAGGAGCGCCTTCATGCTGGTGTCTTCCAACTTGGTGGCCGTAGCTCCCGAGTCAAACTTGCCGGATTGGAAGGCCGGATAGGCTGGGAAGGCTTGACGGGTATCGCTATTGACCCGATCGATGACTTGGATGCCTGCTTTGGGGCCGCCTAGCTCCGACCAGTTTTTCAGTTCACCGCGAAAAATTTTGGCAAATTTGGGAATGCTCAAATCTTTTTTAAAGGGATTCGCGCTTCCCACCACGATCGCGATTTTGTCCCGACCGACGGGGATCGCCACCAAGCCTTGGGCTACTTCTGCTTCGGTTAAGGGGCGTCCGATCGCAGCGAGGTCCGCTTTGCCACTCAGCACCGCTTGCAGGGCAGCTTGGGCGCTGGTTGTGTTCAGGTTGACCGTCGCTTTGGACTTAGCAAATTCTTTTTCAAATTGTTGCTTCAGGGCTTGGTTCACCCCTGCCATGCTGTTCGCGCTGGAAATACGCACCGCTGTGCCCTGGGGAACCCCACTGGGCAAGGGAAACGGCACAGACACAGCCTGAGCCAACTCAACGGGCGTTAACAAGCTGAGAGTGGTCAAACTCAAAGAGGTTGTGAGGGGGGTCGCTGCCGCCATCAACGCAACCATCAGCCCCATTTGCTTCGGGGAAAGGATATTTTTTTGCACCATACGATTCACCCTACGCACGTAGGAAATTGTGTTTTGCATACCACCCTGCTTGGCCTATGCGCGCCCGAACCGAGAACAAATCCGCGATCGCGAGCTAGCAAAAACAGGGATTCGGATCGTTTGCAGTTCATTCTGTCAAAAGAATCCCGCCTTGTACCAAAAATTTAAGGCTTTTTCCGGTGTATTGCCTCCCGCTCCAAGGAATTTCTGCCGGTATTGGCCAACGGAATCATTCCCTACCCCCGAATCACCCATCAAATTATGAATGTTGGCCCCACTCATCCTGTAACCTATACTTTTGTACTTTCCACGGTTCGAGTTCATGGCACTGATCCACCCTTCTCAGCCGAGTGTTCCCACGCCGATCGGCAAGGATGCTTTTAAAGAGACCGTGCGGGCTTATTTTGAGCAGATTGCGCCGGAACTCGATCGCTGGAGTCGTCGGAATCGCTATTACTATCAAGACCTAGAGCGGTTCCATCAATTTTTTATTCCGGTGGGCAGTCGGGTGTTGGAGATTGGCTGCGGGACGGGAGATCTGCTGGCGAGTTTGCAACCGGCGGTGGGGGTGGGCATTGACTTCGCTGCGCCGATCGTCGAGATTGCGCGATCGAAGTATCCCTATCTCACCTTCCACTGTTTGGATGCGGAAACCCTGACGCCCAAGGATTTGGGGTTTAGTTTTCAACCCTTTGATTTCATTATTCTCTCTGGGACGTTAGGGCATTTGGGGGATATTCAGCGGGTGTTGCAACAGTTGCAGCCCTTTTGCCATGCGCGGACGCGGCTGATCCTGACGTTCCATAACTTTTTGTGGCAGCCGGTTTTAAATTTGGCTGAAAAAATTGGCCAACGTCGTCCCCAACCGCCCCAGAGTTGGCTGTCCATGGATGATGTGGAAAATTTGCTGACGATTACGGGCTATACGCCGGTGAAAAAGGGGCGGCGGTTCCTTTGTCCGAAGCCGATTCCGGGCCTTGCAGCGCTGTGTAATCGGATTTTGGCACACCTGCCGGGGCTGACGCACTTGGGGTTGACGAATTACATCATTGCCCGTCCCCAGCGGTTGGTTCCGGCGCACCAAGCTTCGGCGGAACAGTCGTCGTTGACCTGTTCTGTGATCGTTCCCGCGCGCAATGAAGCGGGCAATATTGCCAACATTATCGATCGCATCCCGAAGTTGGGACGGCACATGGAAGTGATTTTCGTGGAGGGCCATTCCCAGGACAAAACCTGGAAGGAAATTGCCTATCTGGCGCAACAGGGACACCCGAATTTTAAATTGAAAGCCTATCAGCAAAAGGGCAAAGGCAAGGCGGATGCTGTGCGGTTGGGCTTTGAACGGGCGGGGGGCGATATTTTGATGATCTTAGATGCGGATTTAACCGTGGAACCGGAGGATTTGGTTCACTTTTTTGAGGTGATTGCGTCGGGGCGCGGGGAGTTTGCCAATGGATCGCGCTTGGTCTATCCCCGATCGGGTCAGGCGATGCCGTGGTTGAATAATTGGGCCAATAAGTTTTTTAGTTTGGCGTTTTCATTTTTGTTGGGTCAGCCGATCAAAGATACGCTCTGTGGGACGAAGGTATTACGGCGAGAGGACTATTACAAAATTGTTGAGGGTCGTACCTATTTTGGGGATTTCGATCCCTTTGGGGATTTTGATTTATTGTTTGGTGCGACGAAGTTGGGGTTGCATATTGTGGATGTGCCGGTGCGTTATCAACCGCGTACCTACGGGGAATCCAATATTGCCCATTTTAGGGAAGGGTTAGTTTTGCTCAAGATGTGTTTATATGCATCACAGAAGATTAAATTTTTTTAATGGATCGGGATGCGTTACAGACTGCACAATCAATGTGTGATGGCAATCCATAACGATCTCCCTAAATTTCCCTGACAATTTCCCTGACTTTAAAAGACTGTCACTCAATCTCCCCTTTTTCTAGCGCAGCGGCGCGTAGCGCGGGGGCTAGGGGGGATCGGATCTGTCGCATTAATCAATCAATTGGGTACTCAACCATGGCTATTAGCGCCTCACCGATAACCCCCTCACCGAAGCCCGCTGCCCGCTGTGCGATCGCGCTGGGCAGTAATTTGGGGAATTCCTTGGAAATTTTGGAATCAGCGTTAGCGGTTTTGGCGGCGACCCCAGGGATTCAAGTGCTGGCCCGATCGTCGTGGTATCTCACCCAGGCGGTGGGGCCGCCCCAACCGGACTATTTCAATGGCTGTGCTCTGCTGCAAACCCAGATGCCGCCCCAGGACTTGATGACGCAACTGCTGCACACGGAAAACCAGTTTGGACGAGTTCGGCGGGAACGGTGGGGTGCAAGGACGTTGGATTTAGATCTATTGCTGTTTGAGGATGTCATTTTAACGACGCCAAGGCTGGAATTGCCCCATCCCAGAATGCAGGAACGGGCGTTTGTCTTGGTGCCGTTAGCGGAAATTGCGGCGGATTGGGTTGATCCCAGGACGGGTCGATCGGTGGCGGAATTGCTGGCGGGGATTGACTGTCGTGGGGTGGAAAAGTGGCAGAATTGCCCGGATGGACGCCAGTCTCCGGTGAAAGAATTGGGTATTTAGGGGGACGATCGGGTTTCTCTACGGCAAAAGTTGAGAAATTCTGGGCTTGCCCTTAGAATTCTTGGAGACTCGCTTGGTTTCCTCGAAGCGGTTGCTTCGCTGTTCTCCTTATTGATTTTAGGTTGATTAAACACTATGCCCTTTGGTTCTGAACCGCCCCAATTGCTGCGTCGTAAGCTATTTTATCAAGGTCGTAAGTTTGCCTATGAGGTCAATCGCCTACGGTTGCCGAACAAAGTGGAGGGGGAGTTTGAATGTGTGCGTCATCCCGGTGGCGCGTTGGTGATTCCGGTGACGCCGGAGGGCAAGCTGGTGCTGGTGCGGCAGTATCGTTTTACGGTGAAGTCGCGCATTCTGGAATTTCCAGCCGGTACGGTGGAAGAGGGGGAAGAGCCGGCGGTGACGGTGGCGCGGGAAGTGCAGGAAGAGACGGGATATAAGGCGGCGAGTATTGAGCCGTTGGGAGAGTTCTTTTTGGCTCCAGGGTATTCCGATGAGATTATCTATGCGTTCCTGGGGACGGGATTGGAGCGGTTAGAGCATCCGCCGGAGCAAGATGATGATGAGGATATTGAGGTGGTGTTAATGACGCCGGAGGAAGTGGAGGCGGCGATCGCGACGGGGGATTTGGCCGATGCGAAGTCGATTTCTGCGTTTGTCATTGCCCGATCGAAGTTGATGGGAGGCTAGAAGCTGCGGGACGGCGGGGGGCATTCTTTGCATTGGGGTTCGTATTCCCAAATGAGTGCATGACCTGATGTCGTTGATGACGTTACCCGTATTAATGCTTTGGATTGTAAATTGACTTTGTTAGCGTTGGTAGTATTTCTATCAACGCTTTTTTTTGAGATCGATCGCGGAGTCACGGGGGCAACCTACGGGTATCGAATGATACTCGATCGATTTTTGTAAATACGGATTGACAGTGCCGCTGGTTTATTCGTAGGCTAGTTTCTCAAGGCGACTCCGTGGACATCCTTCTTTCAGTTGGGTTGACGATTGACGGTTTGGCATGAAGCACGGGGCCGCTGGGATCCTAAAAATTTAGGGCACTACCCTTTGTTGCGGGAACAACTCCGGGTAGCTAACCCCCTCGCTGCACTACCAGCAAGGAGGCTTGTTGAGAATTTTAACATTCGATCGAGCCACTCTTGTTTGTGATGTCAAACGGGGTGGCTCTAAATTTTTGGGCTTCTTACCACCTCTCAACAGGAGAAGCTCAATTATGACGAAAGGTTCTAGCGATCGGAGCGATCGTGAAGTTCAACCTGAAAAACAACGGTTACAGATCCACTTAATTGGTCACAAAGAGTTCGTGCAGGATACGATTAATCAATTCCATGCCCATCGGCTCGCAGATCGGATTCATTGGAGTCAGCCAATGAAGATTGTGCATTCCGATGGACAATACATCAGCATATTGAGTCGCGAACGGCTGCGCTAACGCTTAAAAAGTAGGTGTCCCATAGGCTGCGTTGGCTATTCCGTGGCCTGTGGGTTCCTGAATGTCATAGTTGGTCTTCCACTTGTAAGTTTTTATGGGCGGAGATATTAGTTTGGGAAGAACGCTATACTGAAAGTATTCTGCCTAAGATCTCAGCCTTGCAAGTTAAAAGTTGATTACGTCGAGATTTTAATGCAATCCAATTTTGGTGTTGTAGGAGATCCATCGATGTAGCCCAGGCAAGAGGGAATAAACCATGACTCAGGCTCTCGAACCCAAACTCTGCACTCCCGATGAGTATCTCGCCCTTGAGCTTGCTTCAGAAACTCGCAGTGAATACCGCAATGGAGCGATAATTCCCATGACCGGGGGAACTCCAGACTGCAATGAAATCGCCATTAATCTAGCCTCCCTGCTCAAATCTGCCTTGCGTGGCAAACCCTACCGGATTTTTGGGGCCGATCAACGGTTGTGGATTCCCGATCGCAACCTCTACACCTATCCCGATGTCATGGTGGTTGAAAAACCGCTACAACTCCAAACTGGGCGAACTGATACCGTCATGAATCCCTGTTTTATTGCTGAAGTGCTATCCAAATCAACCCAAGATTATGATCATGGCGAAAAGTTCTCTGCCTATCGTTCGATCGATAGCTTTCGGGAATATCTCTTGATCGATCAGTACAGCATCCATGTAGAACACTACGTCAAGACAGCCGCGAATCAATGGCTACTTTCAGAATATGATGATCCGACGGTTACGTTGTCCTTGAAGACAGCAGCAGCCCAAATCGAAATCATCACGCTCTACGACAATATTGATATCGATGGGGTTTAAATCTGCAAGGGCGATCGGGGCTATGGTACGTAGGCTTGCTATTAGTACGGCTGGTTCGTAGATTAGTAGGTTGTAGAATAGAAGAGAATTATTGAGATGGATGCATACCATGTCTTCTCCTGCTATTACCACGATCGTTAAAATGGTTGAGTCTTTACCTGACGAGCTTCAAGAGCAGGCGGTGGAGCATGTTCGAGCTTTTCTTGCTGAAATTGAAGAAGAAAAGCGGTGGGAAGATTCGTTTAAGCGGACAAAGCAGAATCTAGTTGCAGCAGCCCGAAAAGCTAAAGAGGAGATTGCAGCGGGATTGTCCACGCCAATGGACTACGAACAGCAGCTATACACTTCAAAATAATGGAGCGCTTAAAGATGATTTTGTTAGATATTCTTGTTTTTGGGTTAGTGTGTTTCTTCAGTCTATTGTTTGGAATATTCCTGAGTGGAGTTTTTGGTGAAGAAGCACCAGCCTTACTAAGAATTATCCTTGGCTTAATGGGGCTATCGGTACCACCAGTGATCGTTTGGTCTCTGAGAAATCACTCTTACTGGAACAGGATACGATTAGGGCTCATAGCTCTTCTTACCGGGATGATAGTTGTTCGATGTGCCATTTTAAAACCTGGAAATATGAATAAAGCCCAAAGAGGAACTCAGACTCCTACGCAGGAAGTATCAATTTCTCAGAAAGCGTCTCTCCTGAAAATGGGTATGACTTATCGAGATGTTGTTGCTGCGTTAGGTCAAACGCCTGATACAGTCATAAATAACCAAATTCGTCAAGAAATAGGTGAACCTATTCAAGAGAACAATCTGATTACTTTTGAATGGAAAAATGATAATCCTGATTGTCATCCCATTTCCGCGCAGTTTAATCCTTTAGATCTGACTTTAACAGGATGGAATGAAGGCAAAACTTGCACTGGCCCTAGCAGTTTCAATAAACCTTCTGGTAAATCTTGTGCCGAAACAACGCTCTGTGATCTTAAATAAGTAACTATTCGTAGTTGTAATTCAACAATCTTGATTAAAGGGACTATCAAAGTAGATCGTTATGATAGTTACGTGCACTACAGGAGACCGTTATCCTATCTCAACGGATACAGATTTTTCTCAGGCTACTTTATGTGAACTACCAACACATCATCACAATAGAACCTCGAAAGCGCAGTGGTAAGCCGTGTATCCGGGGAATGCGAATTACGGTGTATGACATCTTAGAATATCTGGCCAGTGGAATGACCGAGGCAGAAATTCTGGAAGATTTTTCTGAACTGACTCCCGAAGACATCAGAGCTTGCCTTGCGTTTGCTGCCGATCGTGAGCGTCGAGTTATGATCGCTCCCTTATCCATATAACAATACTCCGGACACATTTTCCAGAGAAAAAGGGGTTAAAAATCGACAAAAAGCGATTCATCGGATAAGGTGCCAGTATCAACTCAAGCACGAGATGAATCGCATTATGGATATTGTACACAGCCTACTGAATCAAGTGGGTGGTTTCGCAAACCGCAAGGCCAATTTCTAGCGAGTCTGTTTGTGACGTTATGGGTTGTGTGTGGCAAGGCGAATTTCACCAATTTGAGTCGATAT
>NZ_JACJRC010000045.1 GCF_014697025.1 Alkalinema sp. FACHB-956
CGTCCAATTCGATTGCTTCGATAACTCTGCGTCGAAAATCTTCACTGTAGGGGCGGGCCATGGTCAGCAGGGGGAATTACTCACTTCCCTTCTAGTCTACGTCCTAAGGTCGCTGGCTTTAGCTATACCTCTCTAGCCAGATGGGCAGAAAATGCCTCATTTCACCAAAGCTTCTGCACAGTACCGAAGCTTCTGCACAGGATGGCGGCCATGCTTAACTTGCGGAAACCATACTGGAGTTATAGAGCTTCATTACGGAGACGGCCCCAGCACAATTCCTAGACCATCATTTTTCTGGGACACTGCTCTATATCCCCCTCTTTTCAGGTTGATCTATGGCTAGCCTCGATCGCATTCTCATCTTCCCCATTAAATCCCTTGATGGATTGGAACTGACCTCTGCGGAAATTGCTGGAGGAGGATCGCTAGTCGGCGATCGGGAATTCGTCATCGTCAACCCCCAAGGCCAGTGGATCAACGGCAAACGAACCGCTAAAGTCCACTCTATCCGCGCCACCTACGACTGGCCCCAGCGTCGCGTCACCCTTGCGGCCCCCGGATTGGAAACCACAGTCTTCCACCTTGATGACGATCGGCCTGCCCTGAACCAGTGGCTCAGCGATCATTTCAACGAACCCGTCCACTTGGAACACAATCTGGACACCGGATTCCCCGACGACCCCGACTCCCCCGGCCCGACTCTTATTTCCACCGCAACCCTCCAAACGATCTCCGACTGGTTCCAACTGCCCCTAGCAGACGTGCGATCGCGCTTTCGAACCAACCTCGAACTCGCTGCCGAACAACCCTTTTGGGAAGACCAACTCTACCGCTCCGCCGACCAGCCCTACCCCTTCACGATCGGCGATGTGCAATTCCAGGGCATTAACCCCTGCCAGCGCTGCATCGTTCCCACCCGCGACAGCCAATCTGGCACCGCCATCCCAGGCTTCCAAAAAACCTTCATCCAAAAGCGGCAGGCCACCTTGCCCCCCTGGGCTAACGCCAGCCGCTTCAATCATTTCTATCGCCTTGCGATCAACACCCGCATTGCACGATCGCAGGCCGGAAAACTCCTACAGATTGGGCAAACTTGCCGTCCGGTTGGCCTCTGACTTACCCACCACCCGCAGTCGCTGCGTCGCAATCGTAATCCCCGCATCGTGCCGCGCCAAAACGGCTGAAATCCAGCGAGTTTCCGGCATCTTAGCCGCCTGCGCTTGCTTGAAAAATCCCCCCGCTCGCAGGCGTTGTAGCTTCAGCCGTTGCACCGTAGGTGGCGTAGACTGCGGACGATTGAGTTCCCGCTCACTCAACAATTCCGCGATCGACGGAAACTCAATTTGCATGGTCTTCTGGCTCGCGAACAACGTTGGCTGCACCGTCTCACTCACGATCGTCCCCATGAGAAAATCATCCCCCACGGGTTCCTGCACGATCGCCTCAAAATTGAACTTCTGCCCCACAACCACCGTTTCCGGCAGATTAATTTTCACCGTAGGCGGCTTTTCGCCTAATGTCAGCACCGTTTGTTCCGCCAAAATCTCCTGCCGCACAATGCGATCGCCCTGGAACCGTTGCCTTGCCCGCAGTGTGCTGGTGATCGTCCACTGTTGGCCATTCCGCTCCTGCTTGCCCGTCACATAGGTCGTTGTTTCCACCTGCATCCCTGTTGACACCGGAGTCGCAGATTTCACCTCCGTGCGGTAGGTCAAATTGGGATATTGCTGCCACAGCTGCGTCAACGATTTTTCTAACGATTGCGTATTCAAGCCGTCGGAGTTGGAAAAATTGGGGCTATAAAACTGCATCACTGCTTTCACATCCTTGCGGCTAGAAGCAGCATCCAATTGGTTCATCACGTCCTGCGGGCTTGCCGCGATCGCGCGATCGCCCACCAGAGAACCCATCACCGAGCCAGCCACTGAGCTAACCACTACCACTGTAATAGGCAAAACAGGCAGAAATTTTGTCCACAAACGACGCATACCGGGTTTTTCCGTGCTTGAAGGGCTGCAACTAGTATAGGCGAGGGTGCGAAAGATTACCGCAATGGGCCTAGGACGATCGCGGTAATTAAACGCTATATCCCCGCAAAATCTCTCCAAAATCCCCCTAGATCACCGCAATACAGTCAATTTCCACCAAGACATCCTTGGGCAGCCGCGCGACTTCTACACAGGCCCGAGCCGGAGCCGTTGCTTCATCAAAATACTGGCCATAGACAGCATTCACCGCTGCAAAATCGTTCATATCCTTCAGAAAGACTGTCGTTCGCACAACATCCCCAAAGGTCGCCCCCGCCGCCGCCAAGATAGCTTGCAGATTCGCCATCACCTTTTCCGTTTGTGCGGTCACATCGCTACCGCCTACCAGCGCCCCCGTGGCAGCATCCAGGGCAATTTGTCCCGCCACAAATACCATTTGTCCACTGGCAACGATCGCTTGGTTATAGGGGCCAACGGGCGCGGGCGCAGCTTGGGTTTGAATCACCGATCGTGACATAACCATCCTTCCAACACATCAACCGTCAGATTGTACCGCAGGGGCTTGGTCTTTGCTGACCAGGATGCAACAGCTAGCCAGGATAGGGCGGCTATCCAGAGCCAGCCAAGCGGCATCCACGGCCATCACGCAGGCCCCCGAGGTTGCTTCGGCCAGGTGAAGTAAAAAGTTGTTCCCTGGCCAATTTGGGATTCCACACGGATTGTTCCCGTTTCAGCTTCAATAATTTTCTTGACGATCGCTAAACCTACGCCGGTACTATCTTTCTTTTGGGAACTGCCGGTCTGGAACATGGTGAAAATGCTGGCTTGATCTTCCGGTGCAATCCCTGGCCCATCATCCGCCACCACAAACTCATAGAACTCCTTACGATCGACGACAGCAAGCCGAATCGTACCATCGGGGCGATCGTGGTGTTTAATGCCATTGCCAATCAAATTTGCAAACACTTGAAACAGAAGTAACCGTTTCGTCAAAATTGTGGGGAAATCCGGCGCAATCTTCACAGTAAACGTGGTTGGAATCGCCAGAGAGTCCATCACCTCTAGCAATAGATCTGCCACTGCAACGGATTCGAGTTCAAAATTTACCCGCCCTACCCGTGCATAGTTAAGCAATCCACTAATCATCGCTTCCATACGGTAGACGCGACTGCGTAACAGCGCCATTTGTTGCTGCGTGTTTGCTTCCAGTTTGCCGTCTAAGTCTTCTTCAATCCATTCCGACAAATTGGCGATCGCCCGCAGCGGCGCTTTGAGATCATGGGACACCACATGCACAAAGCTATCGAGTTCTTTATTGCGCTCTTCCAAGGTGTCTTGCACATATTTCAGATCGGTGATGTCGGTATTGGTGCCAAACCAACGCAGAATTTTGCCATCCTCATCGGTAATGGGAATCGCCCGCGATAAAAACCAACGGTAGCTCCCCTCCTGTCCCCGCAGCGGGAAGGTATCCTCCCAGGTTTGTCCCGTTTCAACCACGCAGTGGCGATAGCGTTCTACCACCCGATCGAGATGGTCAGGATGGTGCACCTGTTGCCACCCCCACCCCTGCATCTGCTCCAGGGTCGTTCCGGTATATTCAAACCAACGACGGTTGTACCAAAAGATCCAACCGTTAGCGTCTGCCATCCAAGCCAATTGCGAAATATTATCCGCCAGGGTTCGAAAGCGTGACTCACTCTCTAGAAACGCTGCCTCTGTGCGCTTCCGTTCATCAATGTCCTGCACCATCCCCCTCATTTGGAAGGGTTCATCCTGGGCATCAAAATAAAATCGCCCAAAGGCCGCCACCCAATGCATCGACCCATCGTCCCAAACCACTCGATATTCTTCCGAGAAGTCCCGATCGCTCCCCCGAGCCTGCTCGATCGCGGATTCCACCCGAGCCAAGTCCTCTGGATGCACTCTCCTAGCCCAGTCCTCATAACTCCGTTCTGGCATTCCCGGTACATAGCCCCACAATCGTTCGTGATAGGGACTCCAAATAATAGTTTGAGTGGCTAAATCCCACTCCCAAGAGCCCATTTTGGCCGCATCCATAGCCAATGTTGCCCGTTGCATCGATTCTCGCACTTGGTTCATGGACTGTTCCAAATCAGCTGTCCGTTGGGCAACCTTCGCTTCTAGGACTTGATTGAGTTGGCGCACTTGGGCTTCCGCCTGCTGACGATCGTGGATTTGTTGTTGCAGTTCCTGATTCATCTCTGCCAACTGCGCAGGGCTAGGCAACAGCAATGCTTGGGGCATCAATTGCACTAGGGCGATCGCTGTATACAGAGAAATTAAAGCAGTCACAGCTTTAAGCATTCCTGACAACCAATAGGCGGGATGCCAGAGGGTCCAAATTTCCATGAGGTGCGTCGTACCGCAGGAAATAATAAACGCACCAAATAATAGGAAAATCCAATCAAAGGGAAGATCTTTTCGCTGTCGGACAAAATAAACTAGCGTGATCGGAATGGAATAATAGGCCAAGGCAATCATGGCATCGGATAGCACATGCAGCCCAACCAAGTTTGTTTGCCAAAGATAACAGTGCCCATGGGGAATAAAAGAGCCAGATGCAAAGAGCGTTTTGATCAGATCTGCCATGGCATTTCCCTAGGGTTAGTGGAGGCGTTCACGGGCGGGCTCAGAGTAGCGCACATCACCAATGGTTTGGCAACGGTGATGCAATTTGACAACTTCAGTCTGCAATGGACTAGTACTCTACAGTCAACCAAATATGTAGCGAATATTTAGCGAATATTTAGCGAATACGCAGTCATTCTGCCGCAAAACCGTGTGAGCTGGATTCAGCGATGCAGCAAAATTGATCGACTAGCAGCTATACAGACCAACAGCTATACAGAGTAAATTGAGTATCTTAAACGAGGGACGCGATTGTAATAGTCGTTGGGAAAACACTCAGCCATTTCAAAGAGCATTCCCCCCTAACCTGACTTTACGCCAGAGTTCTTCTGGACGCAATGCTTGTTTCTAGCCGCAGACTTGTCCAGCATTAGACTTGTCCAGCATTAGACTTGTCCAGCATTAGACTTGTCCAGCATTAGACTTTTGCTAGCAAGCTCAATTTTCTCCAAAAAATTCTCTCCGAACAATTCATGGAGGGGTCGCTGAACGATTCCCCTCACCCACTTTTCGTGATTCACACAATTACTTTTGACCCATCGATATCAGCCCCCAATCTCAGTCCCCTGAGCCACCTTCTTCGCCTTTACCAAAAAAATTCTCATAACGTTCGGCACATCACGCGGGGGAAACGGCTCAGCATAGCGATCGAAATTCGCATCGGCCTCCCCCGGTTGAACCACTTCAGCCTGCCAACCATACTGGGACAGTAGCTGTTCAGGGGTATCTGTCCCAAACTGAAAATAACCTTGATACGGCCCATACTCCAAACTTTGCAGATTAATGAGATCAAGGCCAAAGTGACTTCCCGGCATCACTAGGTTAGACACGGTTTGCAGGAGACGATGGGCTTGCACCTCTGAAAAATACATCAGTAAGCCTTCAACCAACCAAATTGACGGCAAGGTTGAAGCATACCCCGCTGATACCAGTTGGTCTTCCCAGGGCTGGGTTAGGTCAGCTCCAATTAAGTGATGCTGACAGGACGGGCTGCTGCCCTTCAGTAAGTTGGCCTTATAAGCCAAGACTTCTGGATAATCCAGTTCATACACTTTCACCTCTGGGGGCCAAGGCAGGCGATAAGCCCGAGTATCCAAGCCAGATGCGAGAATCACAATCTGTCCGACTGGAGTGCCCATCAGAAAATCGTCAAAAAATCGTGTCCGTACCGTTACATAGGCTTGATCCTGGGGGGTGAGTCGCAGGTCAACTTGTTGAAATGCTTCTTCGCCTGCCAGTTGCGCTGCAAACGGATCGGTAAATAGTCGATCGTCCCGGTTCGTTTCGCGGGCTCTCATGGCAGCCATCATACGGGCCGTGAACGGAACGAATTTGCTATAGTCTTCCGCGATCGAGTTAGGGATAATTTCACTCATATTGGATAGAGACCCTCTCACTTTACAGGTTCAACTTACAGATTTAACTTACAGGTTTAACTTACAGATTCAACTTACAAATTTAACTGTGGAGCCATGTGTTTCAGTATAATGGCCCACCGCAAATATCACCGTGAGAATGGGCTTAAGTGAGAATGAACCTATCAATCGATCGTATGGCCTACAATCCAACGCATCCCTCTATCGAACAGAAATCAGTACACCATTTCTATTATTAATACTTTTAGCCATTAAAAATGCGACCAAATTTACAACTGGTCGCATTCATGTTAGAAAATCTTTTTCTGATGCTTTGAAATGGGTAATCCCATTGAGCAACAGAAATCTATTTCAATCATTTTTGTAATGTTGAATCCATTACTCCTTGGACAATACACGACCGATCGTCCGATTTTGCGGGGTAAAAGTCGCCTGAGCCACCCGCTGAATATCCGCTGGACTCACCGCCGCGATCGCATCGACTTGTTTAAACAAGTTGCGCCAACTCCCAGTTTTCACCTCATATTCCAGCAGCGCTTCCGCCATCCCGGAATTGGAATCCAGCGATCGCAACAACCCCGCCCGTGCTTGAGTCTTCACCCGATCGAGTTCCGTCTGATCCACCGGTTGTGTTTTCAACCGTTCAATTTCAGACTGCAACCCCTGCTGCACCTCTTCCAAGGTATGCCCTGGAGCCGTCAGTGCATAGAACATAATCAAATTCGGATACTTATCTCCCGGAAACCCATTAAAGCCTTCCGCCGTTAAGGCCAGCTTTTTCTCTTCCACTAGCGACTTGTATAACCGCGAGGTGCGCCCATTGCTCAACAAACTCGCGATCGCCTCATACACTGCATTATCCGGATGGCTCAAAGCGGGGCGATGGTAGCCCTCCAGATAAATCGGCTGGGAATTTAAGGTTAACGACACCTGCCGCATCTCCTGTTGGGGTGGTTCCGCTGGCAGGGTTTGGTTCGAGGCAGGTCGTTTGGCAAAACGCCCAAAATACGTCTGCGCCAGTTGTTTCACCTTATCTGGATCCGCATCTCCCACGATCGCAAAGGTCAAATTCTCCGGGACATAGTGCAGTTTGTAAAAGTCATAGACATCCTGCCGACTCATCCGCCGTAGATCCGCCTCAAAACCCACCACAGGCTGACGGTAGGGATGGACTTTGAACGCAGTCAGCAAAAACTCCTCAATCAATTTGCCGATCGGCGAATTATCCGTCCGCAATCGCCGCTCCTCCAAAATCACGGCCTTTTCCTTAAAGAACTCCCGAAACACAGGATCCAAAAAGCGTTCCGATTCCAAGGACATCCACAGCTCTAATTTATTGGAGGGAAAACTGTAGAAATAGCGCGTTGCCTCCGCCGAGGTATTCGCATTCAAGCCCACACCGCCTGCCTGCTCAACAATTTGACCATACTTGTTTTGCTCGACTAGCGCTGCTGCTTGGGCTTCTACCCGATCGAACTCCGCCTGGAGTTGTGCGGCTTTTGCCTGATCCTTCGTAGCCTGGATCTTTGCCCAGAGGCCATCCTCCTGGGCTAGCAGTGCCTTTTCCTGGACGAAATCTTGAGTCCCAATCCGGGTCGTCCCCTTAAAGGCCAAATGCTCTAAAAAGTGAGAAATTCCCGTTTTGCCCGCCACTTCATCGGCACCGCCCACATCGGCATAGGTCAAGAAGGAAACGACGGGAGCATCGTGGCGCTCCAGCACAATAAACTTCATGCCATTGTCGAGGGTGAATTCTGTAATGTTGCGAATCACCCGATCGAGGTAGGGCTGAATCGACTGCGATGGGCTGGACTGGGGAGACTCAGACTTAGAAGACTCAGACTTAGAAGACTGGAACTGGGGAGTCTTGGACTGGGGAGCTTGGAGCTGGGGAGCACTCGATTGCGGCTGACTCGATGGGGGCATCATCTCTGTCCTAGCCCAAGCCGGACTGCCCAAAACGGTTCCGAACCACAATATCCCAGCACTCAGGAGCAGCAATAGACCCGCCCTCGATCGTCGTACCCTATCCATAAAAACTCGAACTCAACAGCATTTATCTAGGATAGGCGAGGATCTCTAGGATTGGGCGACCGCCTCGTTTAACCGAGAATCTCTAGGCCAAAAACCGTTGCCGATAAAGAATATAACTATCAAATAAGACTCCCACCAGACTAAAGGCAAAGCCGATCGTCACTAAGCCCATCCAAGGGTGACCTTCTCCAAAGGTAGACAAAAAGCTCAACACCTCAGACAAAAAGGCATGGCTACAGCCACCTAAACCGGGCAAAAAGCCCAGCCCCATTAACAACAACACGACAGCACTGACCAACAGCACAGGAGCCAAAAAGCTGAAGATCATTGCTAAAACTAGTGAACGAACACAAATTGAGGCAGTACGCATAGGACAGAAAACAGGCACAGAGAAAACACCTGTAATTTCACTATCCTTCAAGATAGGAGGCGATCGGGCATTCTAGGAGGAGATTTGAGGAATCTTAAAAGAAATGCTAAACAATCAGTGACGTTAACAGTTTATGTAACATTTTAGATTCAATTTCTCATCATCATTCTCATTTAGCTAGTCATCAGATGAGTATGAACCGATGGAGTGTCACACTGAAACCCATCAATATCCCTGACTATTCCCCTAGGGCTCCTAATTTGCCTGGTTTCTTCCCGTCTACGCAATGTTAAAGGGACTGCCCTGCCTGGACAATCCCCCAAAGGCCCTCACCATGCCCGTGAGGTATTCGCTGATCAAATGCAGTTAAACTACAAGCGCAGTTAAACTACATGGTTAAACTACAAGCATGGTTAAACTACAAGCATGGTCAAACCACAAGCATGGTCAAACCACAAGCACGGTTAAACCATAGCAGCGGTGGCAAATACAGCCTCTTCTAGCCGCACCAAGGTTGAATCGAAATCATCATTGATAATTTGGATATCAAACTCGTTAGCAGCATCAATTTCCGCTTTGGCCCGTTGCAGGCGTTTCGCGATCGCATCATCGGAATCCTGGCCCCGCCCTCGGATCCGACTTTCCAATTCTTCTAAGGAAGGGGGCAAAATAAAGATGCGATAGGCCGAGGGAAAGCTTTTGCGGATTTGGCGAGCCCCTTCTAGCTCAATCTCCAACACAACCCATTCTCCCCGTTGCAGCAACTCTTCCACCGAGGCTCGGGGCGTACCGTAGCAGTTGCCTGCGAACTCTGCCCATTCCAAAAATTCCCCATGGGCAACCATCCGCTCAAAGTCAGGCCGGGTAATAAATCGATAGTTCACCCCATCCACTTCTCCAGGCCGGGGCGATCGAGTCGTTGCCGAAAGTGACAATCGTAATGCAGGGTGGCGCGCCAGCAAGGATCGCAGCAATGTCCCTTTCCCAACGCCACTTGGACCTGTGATGACAATTAATCGACCTACGCCCATGATGCTTCTGTCCAACAAAATCAGAATGGTGAGATGAGAGAACCGTAAGATAAAAACCAGAAATTGCTAAAAAGTCACTCAAGGAACCTTTTTAAACGAAAAAACAGCCTGGACATCCTTGGAAGGAAATCCATATTTCTAGTGTAGTTCCCCATCTTGCTACAGGACAGAACACCCTGGCAAGCAAAAAGATTTTTTATTTCATAAAAAAATAGGCTGGCTCCCCTTCTCCTAAAGAACTGGCTTAGCCTAGCCCATCTCCCCCTCCAGGGATCTTTCCACCCAGCTGAACAATTGGGAAAGCACAGGGTCTTCGCTCAACCAATCCCCATCGGCCTCGATCGTCGATTTTTACGGAGATCCCCCCCAATCCAATAGTTCCAATCCGATCGTTCTAATCATCGTGATTCGATTCCTTCGCAGTGACAAACCGATTGGCTACGGTTTCCGGTTGAATGGCGGACAAAATGACATGTCCAGAATCCGTAATAATCACAGCACGGGTACGCCGACCATAGGTGGCATCGACCAACTCGCCCCGTTCCCGCGCATCCGTAATAATCCGTTTGATGGGGGCAGATTCCGGGCTGACGATCGCAATCACCCGATTCGCAGACACAATGTTACCAAAACCAATATTAATTAACTTAATTTCCATCATCAAAAACAGTCTTCAAGACCTTGTACAGAGCACACTTGAATTTTCCACGTTTTATCGTAACCGCAAAAATCTAATATGAACAGATCGAACCTTACTCTCCTATCTCAATATTTTTATCTCGATCTTTCTCTCATAATGAGTGATCCAGAGATCTTTTGGCTTTTTAGTTGACAGTAATACAATTTGATTCTTTCGCATCAGTGCTGTTTCAGGTTTTTCGCAGGTGAAAGAGCCAAAATCGAGGATTTTTATTAATCCAGAGGTCTCAATCTAGATATTTCAAGCATTCACCTCTACTTACTCCAGTTCTTTGCCTCAATGGCAGATCAAATAAGCCTCCCCTCCCTTCAAATCTTGGCATTGAGCCAGGGTAGACGTAGGACCTTCGGCCCTCACCCCCCTTGCCCCTCCTGACGGACACCCTACTCTGAACAAGCCCACATTGATGGCGATCGAGAACGGTCTGCCACCGATGCAGGCAGCAGCGCAAGGTTGAACCCTGGAAGTCCTACCCCATAAAATTGTTTAAAGGAGTTTAAAAATTGTGCAAAAAGTGAGAAGTTTCTCTAAATTTTGAGCCCCGTAAACAGTTGACGAAACCACACAGTTCAGGCGCACAAAATTAGTGAGTGCAAGTGGTAGGTTCTCATTTCTATTCACTATTCCACTTAACTCTAAAACATTGCTCCATACAATGCATGGCATTGATGAATGCGATCAAAATGTGATCAAAAGTTCAGTTAACAGAGGAGTTAGAAATTTATATCAATACAAATAGAGAATTAGATAAACATAGATAAATAATATAAAACCTTCATAAGGGCAGATTTTTTCCGATTTATTCACTATTTTCAGCTATCCCACTGTTGAAACCAGACTTCTTCCATCGCCTTGAGGCATTCCTACATTCCCCTTGGACAACCTGTTTCGTCTACACTCTGTCTGGGAGTCAACAGCGAACTGGGAGTCAACAGCGAACCCTATTCTAGTCAAACCCACAGTCAAACCCACAGTTAAACCCAAGGTTAAACCCACTCTAGGCTAACTGGGTTTGCTGACAGGTTCAGGGTCTGACTCAACTCTGAACTTAGGTCTGACTTAGGTCTGACTTAGGTCTCACTTAGGTCTGACCCAGATCTGAGACCCAATGAATCCATGATATAACTCTCTTCCTGGAGATAACTCTCTTCCTGTCCTCTCTAGCCCCATTCCCTATTACCCTAGGCAAATCGAACTGTGCAGCCCGTTGATTTCACCACTTTGATGGCGATTTGCCATGAGCTAAGGCAAACTTGGCTCCCCGCCCGTCTAGAACAAGTTTACCAACGCGATCGCTATACTCTTTCTCTGGCACTGCGCACATTACAGGGCCGGAGCTGGCTCACGATTTCCTGGCATCCCCAAGCTGCACGGCTTCACATTGGCGATCCACCTCCCCGTCAACCCGATACGTTTACTTTTAGTCAACAGCTTTGGCATCAATTGGGGGGGTTGGCACTGGTAGCGATCGATCTGGTTGCCCCCTTCGAGCGGGTTCTCGTCCTCCAGTTTGCCAAGCGTCCTGGGGATCCAATTCTGTGGCAGGTGTACGTGGAAATCATGGGGCAGTACAGCAATGTGATTTTGGTCAACCAAGCCCAGGAAATTGTGACTGCCGCTTACCAAGTGAGCGATCGTCAATCTCGAATTCGATCGATCCAAACGGGGGATCCCTACGAACTCCCGCCCAGACCCACCAGTGCCGTTCCCACCCTGGAAGATCCCTACGATCGTTGGCAAGACCGCATTCAGTTGATCCCAGGGCCACTGGGAAAAACCTTACTGAAAACCTATCGCGGCCTCAGTTCTACCTTGGTGGCGGAGTTAGTCACCCATGCTGACCTCGATCCCACGATCGGCACGGATCAACTCCAAACCAGCGATTGGGAGCGATTATTTCAGGCTTGGCAAACCTGGCTGCATACCTTGGCAGATTGCACCTTTTCCCCCCACCTTACGGCGCAGGGTTACTCGGTGCTGGGCTGGAACCAACCGGAGGTTGCCCACCCAGGCGACTGGGCCAGTTTAACCGCTCAAGAAATTCTGCAACGCTACTATACCGATCGCCTCAACGAACAAACCTTTCGGCAACTTCAGCACCAATTGCAGCAGCGACTGGCCAATCTTCTGAGTAAGCTATGCCTTAAACGGGATGGCTTTCTCGATCGCCTCCAAGCCAGCGATCGATCGGATGAACTGCGGCAACAGGCTGATCTTCTAATGGCACATTTGCATTTGGGCGAACCCGGCATGAGCCAGATCGAACTCCCAGATTTTGAAACTGGACAACCGATTCGAGTTTCTCTCAGTCCGGAAAAAAATCTGGTACAAAACGCCCAAAGCTTATATAAGCAGTACCAAAAACTGACCCGGGCCCGAGCGGCGATCGATCCCCTATTAGCCAACGTGCAGTCAGAAATCCATTATCTCGAACAGGTAGACACGGCTCTGCGCCAGTTGGAAACCTACACCACGATCGCCGATCTAGATACCCTCGAAGAAATTCGGGAAGAACTGATCCAGCAAGGCTACCTGGAGGATCCCACCTATCGCCGGGAATCCCAGGGGCAAGATCGGGCCAGCGAACCCCACCATTACCCCACTCCCGCCGGGTTTGAACTTCTGATTGGCCGCAACAATCGCCAAAATGACCAACTCACCTTTCGGACTGCGGGCGACTATGACCTCTGGTTCCACACCCAGGAAATCCCCGGCAGCCATGTACTACTGCGGATACCGCCAGGTAGCGTTCCCGACGAAGCCGATCTCCAATTCGCCGCTGACCTGGCCGCCTATTACAGCCAAGCCCGCCAAAGTGAACAGGTTCCCGTGATCTACACCCAGCCTAAGCATGTTTACAAACCCAAGGGAGCCAAGCCAGGAACGGTGATTTATAAACAGGAACAAATTCTTTGGGGCAATCCCCAACGGGGGTTATCCTGGCTTCGTGAAGAGAAAAAGATTTAGCTGCAAACGGATCCCAAGCATAACGATCCCAGTCACAGCGGTCGATCGTAAAATTTCGAAAGCATGTGAATTTTCGCAACGAATTTTTCGTATTTTCTGTTACAATCCTCAGTCAATAGGGATAAATACTCTAAAGAACCTTCTGCACGCTTGGGAACGCGCAGAATTGAGGTTCCTTCGATGTGAGACGACAACAGAAAACCGTAATCAGGTTTACTTCAATTTAGTTGACCAGCTTCTAGGGAGAGGCTGGTCGATTTATTTTAGAGCCGCGCAAGACCACACAATCTTTATGCAGCCTAACCGCTTTGTGTAGCCTAGCCGCTATGCTAAATCGATGTCCGTGGGTCGATCGAGCCCCTCAGGAAAGCGCTCGGAAAGACGATCGCCCGATTCCTCGCTAGCCTTTTGAAATCGTTCCTTTATGCCAAGTTACGCCCTTGTCCATGAGTGGTTGACCCCCAAAGCCACTGGCGGATCCGAACTCGTCGTCCAGGAAATTTTGCAACATATCGATGCAGACCTCTACGCCCTGATTGACTTTGAGTCCCGCAATCCTAAGAGCTATCTCTATCGCCGCCAGATCGGCCACACATTTCTGCAACGGTTTCCCTTCGCAGAGCAAGGCGTACAGAAATACTTACCCTTGCTGCCCTTGGCGATCGAGCAGTTGGATTTGGGCCACTATGACATTATTTTGTCGTCCTCCCATGCCGTAGCCAAAGGCGTATTGACCAAAGCCCACCAAATGCATGTGTGTTACTGCCATGCCCCTATGCGTTATGCCTGGGATTTGACCTTTGATTATCTCAGCAGCAGTCGATCGGGGCGGGGGTTACCCGGCATCCTGACCCGCTATTTACTGCACCAACTGCGCCAATGGGATGTTCTTTCGGCCAACCGAGTAGATTATTTTGTCGCCAATTCAAAAACGACAGCGCGACGGATTTGGCGGTGCTATCGGCGGGAGGCAGAGGTGATTTATCCCCCCGTCGCCGTCGATCGCTTTCCTCTCGTGACTGAAAAACAAGACTTTTATCTCACGGTTTCCCGATTGGTGAGTTACAAGAAGGTCGATTTGATTGTCGAAGCCTTTAATCAACTGGGTTTACCGTTAGTGGTAATTGGTGATGGGCCAGACTTACCTAAAATCCGCCAACGTGCCAAAGCCAATATTCAACTGCTTGGCTGGCAATCCAATGCGGTGGTTGAACGCTACATGGCCCAAGCCAAAGCCTTTGTGTATGCGGCCTACGAGGATTTTGGCATCGCCCCGGTGGAAGCCCAAGCCTCTGGCACGCCTGTGATTGCCTATGCCGCCGGGGGCACCGGAGAAAGCGTGAAGGATGTTCGCCAGTGGGGATCCCAGGGTACAGGGATGCTCTTTCCCCAGCAGTCGATCGCCAGCTTACAGGAAACGATCCAAGCCTTTGAACGTCATTACCAACAACTGCAACCAGAGGTGATCCATCAGCACGCCCTGGGATTTCAGCCCACGGTCTTTCGCGATCGGTACTTGGAATTCCTCGATCGCAGCTACGCCCAGTTCCAAACCCAGCATCAATTCGATCGTCCCGACCTATGACAGGCAAGAGACTGTCCAAAAATTTGATCTTATTTAAGCCAAGTGGGGACGATCGCTTTATGATCGGAACTACATTTCTTCGAAAAAGTGAAAGCTTTTTTCGCAAAAATTTACAGTTTTTACGGAATCAAACCCACTTTTGTCGAAAAATCAGTGTGTGGTGTGGAGTATGCATAATATGACTGCCGATAGCCAAGTTGCTGCGGGCCAGGTCATTCGAAGTCGGTCAAAGTCTCGCCGGGGCAAACCGCCGCTTTGGACTTTACTGGATCGAGCGATCGTCAAACGCCTTTTTGATATTGTTTTTTCTTTCTCTGTCCTCATTCTTTTCTCTCCGGTCTACCTGCTTTTGGCCCTACTGGTTGCCCTCAGTTCCGATGGGCCTGTGTTCTACATCCAAGAGCGCGTCGGTAAGCAGGGTCGGCACTTCGGCTGCATTAAATTCCGCACCATGGTTAATCACGCCGATCGGCTACTGGTGGAAATGTTGGCCAGTTCACCCCACCTACAACAAGAATTTGAGGACAATTTCAAGCTGAAACACGATCCGCGCATTACCTGGATCGGTCATTTTCTGCGGATCACCAGTTTGGATGAGTTCCCTCAGTTTTGGAACGTCCTGATGGGCGATATGAGCGTCGTTGGCCCACGCCCTTTGGTACCGGAAGAACTGCACCGCTACGGCGATGCGATCGAGCAAGTGCTTTCGATTCGACCCGGTATTACGGGCCTATGGCAGGTTTCTGGACGCAACGACATTCCCTATCCCCAACGAGTTCGCATGGATGCCTACTATGTGAACCATCGCCGATTCTGGTTAGATCTTTGGCTGATTGTCAAAACGGTGCGCGTTGTTCTTTTTCCCAAAAATAACGGTGCCTACTAGACATTTACTGGTTCTTTACCAGTTTTCCACTGGGGGTTGACTAGGTTGTTACTGGGCCGTAACTCAGTAGAAAACCTCAATTTTGTCCCAGTCCACCCCCATCTTCGATAAAATCTGCATCAGGCATCTGGCGGAACTTTAAGGAGTCTTCGTACACACTTTGGCCGGACTTTATACGATCTTTCCTCAATTCAAGCTAGGCTATTGGCACCTTCTTGAGATCAAAGAGTGAATGATGCATGACTTGAGGAATCTAGGACGCTGAAGCCCTGTTTGCAGCAATCTGTTTTCAGCAATACAGCGTAGAAAGATCACTGTGAGTCGTTCCAATCACTCCGAATTGAGGGATTAATAAATTCATAAATTTCAATCTCGGACGATCGCTGATTAACGTTCTCATCCGTTCTAATCAGGGTTTTGCCTAAAAAGTTTGATTTTTATACGGATCCTTCATCTGGCTAGATGAGTTAACTAGAGACCAGACTTGGACTGGGATTAATCGATGGAGTTGATCCAATCGGATTGATTCGAACTGTGGCAATTAGACTTTTGTCCTTCCACCAGATTCATCCCAACGCTAGTCTGTAATGATTTGTAAGTGTTTTGTATTGTGATTCGTAGGGAAGGAAAGAACTAGCATGACGCAACGTAAGCGGGCATTGATTACAGGGATTACCGGGCAAGATGGTTCCTATTTAAGCGAACTCTTGCTGGAGCAGGGCTACGAAGTGCACGGGATTATCCGTCGTACCTCCACCTTCAACACCGATCGGATCGACCACATCTACGAAGATCCGCACGCAGAAGGAGCACGCCTGTTCCTGCACTACGGTGACCTGACCGATGGCACCATGCTGGGTCGCATCATCGAAGAAGTCCAACCCCACGAGATTTACAACCTGGGTGCCCAGTCCCACGTTCGGGTCAGCTTTGACTCTCCGGAATACACTGCTGACAGCGTAGGCATGGGGGCTCTGCGCCTATTGGAAGCCGTACGGGACTACCAGCAACGCACTGGCAATGAAGTGCGTTATTACCAAGCCGGTTCTTCCGAAATGTACGGCAAAGTGCTGGAAGTGCCCCAGAGCGAACTAACCCCCTTCTATCCCCGCAGCCCCTATGCCTGCGCCAAGGTTTTTGCCCACTGGCAAACCGTCAATTACCGTGAGTCCTACAATCTATTTGCCTGCAACGGGATTCTGTTTAACCATGAATCTCCCCGTCGAGGCGAAACCTTTGTGACCCGCAAAATTACCCGTGCAGTCGCTCGCATTGCAGCTGGGAAACAAAAGAAACTGTTCATGGGTAACCTGGATTCCAAGCGGGACTGGGGTTACGCTAAGGACTACGTGCGGGCTATGTGGCTGATGTTGCAGCAATCCGAACCCGATGATTACGTTGTAGCGACGGGTGAAACCCACTCGGTCAAAGAATTCCTCGATCTAGCCTTTAGTCGAGTCAACCTAGACTGGCAGCAGTATGTAGAATTTGATCCTCGCTATCTGCGCCCAGCAGAAGTGGATCTGTTGATTGGCACCCCTGCGAAGGCGAAGGAAAAGCTGGGTTGGGAACCCTCCGTTACCTTCGAAGAATTGGTCAATCTCATGGTGGATGCGGATCTGCGGGCCGTCGGTATTGACGCCCCCGCTGGCCCAGTGAATTCCGAGAATGCGATCGTGCGGGAAAACGTAGCCGCGATGTCTTTCTAAATGCATCACTCTGAGATGCGTTGGTTTAAGCGATTTCTCCTGATGAGATAGCGGATTTTGGAATAGGGACTGAGAGCATCTCAATAAGCTTTCTCAGTCCTTATTTGTAAGTTCTTAACTGATACGTTCTTAACTTGTAAGTTCTTAGTTGCAAGATCTTGAGGTATTTTTCAAGCGATTCAGCCCAAGCGATTCAGCTCAAGCGATTCAGCCCAAGCGATTCAGCTCAAGCGATTCAGCCCAAGCGATTCAGCCCAAGCGATTCAGCCCAAGCGATTTAGCAGTTTTTCACAGCATGAGGCTAGACAAACCATGACTTCAGCAGCGATCGACCTTTCTAATAAGCGCATTGTCGTCACAGGCGGTGCCGGATTTCTCGGTAAACAGGTGGTGCAGCAATTAATCGCTGCCGGAGCCAATCCTGATAAGATTTCCATTCCCCGATCGAAGGACTATGACCTGCGGCAATGGGAAGCCTGTCAACGGGCCGTCGCTAACCAGGATATTGTGATCCACCTTGCGGCCCACGTCGGCGGCATTGGCCTAAACCGGGAAAAACCCGCCGAATTGTTCTACGACAACCTGATGATGGGGACGCAGCTGATCCATGCAGCCCATCAAGCGGGCGTGGAGAAATTTACCTGCGTGGGTACCATTTGCGCCTACCCCAAATTCACCCCGGTGCCCTTCAAAGAAGAAGACATTTGGAACGGCTATCCCGAGGAAACCAACGCCCCCTATGGTGTTGCTAAAAAAGCGCTCTTGGTACAGCTTCAGTCCTATCGTCAGCAGTACGGGTTTAACGGCATTTACCTACTGCCTGTGAATCTCTACGGGCCAGAAGATAACTTCGATCCCCGCAGTTCCCACGTGATTCCGGCGCTGATTCGGAAAGTCCACGAAGCACAACTCCGAGGAGACAAAGAAATTCCGGTCTGGGGCGATGGCAGTCCGACACGGGAATTTTTGTATTCGGAAGACGCTGCCCGAGGCATCGTCATGGGCACCACTTCCTATAACCACGAAGATCCGGTGAACTTGGGAACCAATCGGGAAATTTCCATTAAGGATCTGATCGAACTGATCTGTCAGTTGATGGAATTCGACGGCAAAATTGTTTGGGAAACGGAGCAACCCAACGGCCAACCCCGCCGATGTTTGGATACGCAACGGGCTAAGGAGCGGTTTGGGTTTGAAGCGAAGGTTAGCTTTGAAGAAGGACTGAAAAATACGATCGAGTGGTATCGGGCCAATGCTCAGTAAGTCCTGAAATTCTCTACAGGATAGAAGCAATTTCTGTTGATTCCGTATCTTCAAGGGAGCTCATCATTAGCTCCCTATTTTTATCATCAGCACAATTTTGCGGCCAAGTTGGCGAGATAGGATGGATATCAAATCAATTTGTGATTGCGACACGTAACGATCCCCCTCTAAATGCCCCTTATCAAGGGGGGACTTTGAGAGAAGTTGGCCAAATTCCCCCCTTGATAAGGGGGGATAGGGGGAATCGGATCTGTAGCAGTGATGAATCAATTTAGTATGAGACATCGACTATCGCAGCAAGCTGGAAAGGGTTCCCATGGGCGTAACGCGACATGAGTCCAACACAACAATAATGACGCTGGCTGAATATTTGGCCTATGACGATGGCACCGACACCCGCTACGAACTGGTGAACGGAGAACGATATCCCATGCCTTCTGAGAGTGATCTGAATAATCTCATCGCGATCGTGCTGCTGGCAGAATTTCTGAAGTTCCTGCCACCCATGCGCCTGCGACGGGGAACTGAACTCGTCACCAGTGGAACAAGAGCAACCATCCGCATTCCGGATTTAATGATTTTGCCCGATGAGCTGATCACCCTCCTCAGCGGTGCGAGCCGCAGTCTCATCACCCTGGATATGCCACCCCCCATTTTGGTCATTGAAATTGCATCCCCCGGAGTCAGCAACCAAGACCGAGACTATCGGTTCAAGCGATCGGAATATGCAGCCCGAGGCATTGAAGAGTATTGGATTGTGGATCCTACACAAGCAAAAGTAACCATCTTCACTTTGGTCGCTGGATTTTATGAAGAACAGGTTTTCACAAAGCGCGATCGCATTATTTCGCCCCATTACCCTGACTTTGGCTTGACCGTAGCGCAACTCCTGCAAAGTGGCAATTCCATGGGCAGCTAGAACCGACAAAGTCCCGGCGGGCAAAGCTGCGGCAAGGGAAGAATGCATCGATCGCCCGTTTGCCAATCTAGCCGCACAATCCGGTGTTGGTTGGTATCCGCCACAAACAGCCAGTTTTGAGCGATCGCTAATCCCGCAGGTTCTGCAAAGTCAGTAAACATCGTTTTGCATTGCCCCGTCGCAGGATTGACCCGTTTAATTTTGTGGTTGTAGGTATCCGCCACCCAGAGATCGGGCTGATTACTGGATGGATCATAAGCAAGACCCAAGCAGTGTTGCAGCCGTACCCCTTCACCCTGGCCATCCAGATCGCCAAAGTCATAGAGATTCCCCGATCCACAAACGCTCGTCACGATCGCATCTCCATCTAGCGCAATAGCCCGGACTGTACTGCTTTCACAATCTGCCACAAAGAGCGATCGGCCATCCGTAGCCAACCCACTCGGCTGGGCAAAGGCTGCCCGCTCTGCATTGCCGTCGAAACAACCTTCCGCCCCAGTTCCTGCCCAGGTTTGCAACTGGTTTGTCACCATATCCAGTCGCCAAATCTGGTGGGATCCAGCCATAGCAATCCAGAGGGCGCGATCGTGCCAAAGCACATCCCAGGGGGAATTTAAGGCGACGTGCTGTGCCAGTCCGCCGTGGGGATGGAGCCAGGGACCTTGAACCCCTGTTCCCGCGATCGTGCTGACCTGCGTAGTTTTCAAGTCGATTTTGCGAATGGCATGATTGCCCGTATCGGCCACGTATAGGACTTGCTTCTCTGGATCCAGCGCTAACCCTTGCGGATGGGAGAACTGAGCCGCAATGCCGTCACCATCCTGAAATCCCGCCTGCCCCTGTCCGATCGTTTGGCTCATCTGTCCCAAAAAATCAGTCACGACAATGCGATGGTGACCAGAATCGGCAATGAAGAGGCGATCGGAGGTGCGATCTGCCAGCACTTTACCGGGAAATCGTAGAGATTCTAGGTGCGGGTCGGGGGGTGGCGGGATCGCGATCGCGGGGGTCGCCTCGGAGCCTACGAGCGCCTGCAAAGCGGATTCAATGCGAGCCAACTGCCCTTCCCCGATCGCCGTCAGTACAACATAGCCCTGGGCATCAATCAGCACAAAGGTTGGATAGGCCCGCACCGCATAGGCATCCCAAATCCGTCGATCGTGATCCACAACCACGGGATGACGGATGTCGTAACGCGCGATCGCGCCTTGAATCCCCGCGATCGTATTTTCTGCATCAAATTTCGCCGTATGCACACCGATCAGCGTCAGGCACGAGTAATATTTTTCCGCCAGCTGGTGCAGCTCTGGCAAAATGTGCAGGCAGTTGATACAGCCGTAGGTCCAGAAATCCAACAAAATAGGCTGCCCCCGCAATGACGCGATCGAGAGAGCAGCACTATTCAACCAGGTTAAATTTTGAGGAAACTGGGGTGCACGCACACGAACCATGGGTCTAGCTCAGGGTTAACCGCAAAGGGCTAATTCCCAGCGTTGCACAATTGCACCCGTTGACGATCGCTATTGTTTCTCTGCCGTAGCCGAGGCTCCTGCCGTCACTGGTTTTGGATTGGCGGCTTTATTTGGCTCAGCAGTTTGATCGATCGGCGTGGAAGGCTTTAAGTACGCTTTCAGGTAATCATACTTATCTGCTGGGTTATCTGCCTTATCTGGCTTATTTGTCTGCACCTCAGATTTCTGTTCGGACACCTTTTTATCCGATCCAGCTTGATCCGATCCAACCTTTTCAGATACAGCGGAACTGGTCGCAGGCTTCACCGGAGGCGCGATCGGAGCTACGGGTTTAGCAGGTGTAACAGATTTAACCGGAGCCGCCGCTGGAACTGGAGCCACCGGTTTAGCGGGTGCAATGGGTTTCACGGCATCAGCTTTCACCGGGGTAACGGGCTTCACCGTGTTAGCCGCTTTCACAGGAGCTACCGCTTTAACTGGGGTAGCAGATTTAGCCGGTTGTCCGATCGTGGGTGCGCGATCGGGTTTGGACAATCCAGGCACACTCGGCTTAGATGCTGGAGCAGACGACACAGATCCACCTGTCTGAGCCGCAGGTTTGCTCGTTGTCACCGCTGTTTTTGGTGTCACTACTGTTTTTGGAGCAACCACAGGTTTAGCCACAGGCGTGATCTTCACCTCAGGCTGTTTCACAGTCACTGCTTTGGGAGGATTGGTTAAGGCTTCTGGGCGAGCGATCGGACGAGCAGCAGGAGCCGTTTTTGTCGCCGTTGAGGCGGAAGGAGGAACAGATTGTTTGACCTCTTGCTTCACCTCAGCGCTTTTCAGCACTGGCTTAGCAGCTTCTGGCTTAGCAGCTTCTGGCTTAGAAACTTCTGGCTTAGCAGCTTCCGGTTTAACCGTATCAGCAGATTTCTTAAACCGTTCCAGGAAGCTATTCAACGGATTGGCCTCTGGAGTTGCGATCGCGCTAGATTTAATCGCGCCAGGTGTAACCGAACTCGGTTTAGCCGATGCAGACCCCTGGGGCTTGACCACAGGCTGCCGATCGTCGGCTTGCTTCAAGCGCTTGACGAGTTCATCCAAACTTTCCGGTTGGGACACCGGAGCAGGCGTCACCACGGGCGCAGGTTTTGGAGCGGCAATATTAGCCTTGGGCGCTGCGGGTGTCGGCACTGCAATTGCAGGAACCTTAGGCGCAGCCACTTTCGGGGCAACTGGTGGGGCAACTTTCGGGGCAATGGGGGCCGGAGGCGCGATCGTGACGGTTGGTTTAGGTGCAGCTGGTTTAGGTGCAGCTGGTTTAGGCGCGACTAGCGTAGGGGCGACTGGTTTCGCTGTGACCGTCGGACTTGCCTTCACGACAGGTTGCGCTGTGGGGCTACTAGCAGGTTTAACCGTTGGTTTAACCGATGTAGAAACGGTCGGTTTCGCGATCGATTTCGCCTCGGGCTTCACGGTTGCCTTCGGTTCTACAGACTTCGGTTCTACAGACTTCGGTGCGGGAGATTGAGGAGCCAACTTCGTCCCTGGCTGCGGGGCTAGCTTGCTCGGCTCCGGCTTTTTAGCTTCCGGCTTGACTTCCAGTTTGGCAGCAGGGGACGGTGTTGAAGATTTCACCGTTGGGGTAGTGACGGGTCTAGTTAATGGTTTAGCCGTCACAGGTTTAGCCGTCACAGGTTTAGCCGTTGCGGCGGGTTGGGCGATCGGCGGAATCGCTGGTTTCCTGTCAGCTTTTACCGTTGGCTGACTTTCCACCTTGGTTTCCACCTGAGTGGTTTCCACCTGAGTTACTGACTTGCTCTCCGGCTTGCTCTCTGGCTTTTGGAACCGTTCTAAAAATCCCTTGAGAGGATTTTCAATTTTCTCCGGTGCGGTCGGAGTGGGGGCAGCTTTTGCCGCTGGTTGGCTCGTCGTTACGGGCTGAGGCGCGATCGCCGGGGCAATCGGTTTAGCCACTGGAACTACGGGTTTCACCGTTGGGACGATCGCTGGAGCCACGGGAGCTTTCGGGGCCACCTTGACCGCAGAGGCCGCAGGTGCTTTTGCCTCAGATTTTTTCTCTGCTGGAGCGGCCTTCACCGCTGGGCTGGTTTTAGCTGGGCTGGTTTTAGCTGGACTCGTTGCAGTCGCTGGAGTCGGCTTTGGAGCAGCTTTGGGCGCGATCGTGGTCACAGGGGTTGCAGCTGCTTTTGGAGCCGTTGTCGGCGCAGTCGTTGCTGGCTGACGGAACCGCTGAAGGAAGCCACCTAGCGCATTCTGAGGGGATTGAGTTTCAGCTGTGGATGCAGGCTTAGCAACTTCAGGCTTAGTAACTTCAGGCTTAGCAACTTCAGGCTTCAGCGTTGTCACTTTTGCCGAAGGTGTCGGCGTCGGTACTGTCACCGCTGCGGGGCTGGGCGCAACGGGTTTCACGATCGGAGATTTCGGCGCTTGCGGTTGCTTAGCCACTGGCTGTTTAATCTCTGGTCGTTTAATTTCGGTTGACTTGACCTCTGGTTGCTTAACTTCCGGCTGCTTCACCGAGGACTTCACTGCTGGGGTCGCAGTGGGCAACGGGTTCACAACCTCGGGCTGCGTTTTAGCCTCGGGCTGGGCTGGAGAAGCTTTTCGGAAACGATCGAAGAAATTGCTGAAAGGCAACTCTTCCGCCTTAGCCTCAGGTTTCACCGCTTCCGGTTTCACTGAGGAAGGAACAGAGGACGGCTTTTCAGGCACCTTTTCAGGCACCTTAGTCTCTGTGGGTACCTTCGTCTCTGGCAATTTCGCCGCTGGTTTGACCGTTGGCGGAACAGTGACCTTTGGCGCAAGCTTCACAGGTTCCGGAGTCTTCGCCTTCAGATCCGTAGGAATCGGCGTTTTCTCGATCGTCGGTTTAGCCTTCTCAGCTTCCGGCTTGGGTTGGGCGATCGCAGGTTTCAGTTCCTCCCGAACCTTGGGAGCTGGACTCACGATCGGCGCAGGGGATGCCGCCGGAGAGGGTGATGCCGGAGCCGCAGGTTTCCGGAAACGATCCCAGAAGCCTCCGCCACTTGCCTTTTCCGTCGGTTTTTCGATCTGCTTTTCAGGTGCTGTCTTCAGTTTTTCAATTGTGGAAGTCGCCGCTTTGGAAGTCGTCGCCTTACTCCATTCTTCTTTCGGCGCAGCTGGTTTCGGGGCAACGGCAGGAACCTTCGGCGCAACCGGCACCGGAGAAGCTTCCGATTTAGGCGCAGTTATGGGCACCGGAATAGGCACCGGAGCGACCTTCGGCGCAGCAACCTTCGGCGCAATTAACGGAGCAGTAGATTTCACAGGGGCCACAGGCGCGATCGCGGGTTTAGGCGCAACCTCTTTGGCTTCGGGTTTAGCTACCGACTTCGCTTCGGGCTTTACTTCCGTTGCTTTCTGTTCAGCCGGAGGACGGGCCGCAGGACTAGCTTGGGGCGCTGCTGAAGGTTGGACTGCGGCTGGGGGGGCTGGCTTGCGGAAACGATCGAAGAACCCACCCTTTTTCTCAGTTTCTTTTTTCTCAACCGGCGGAGTCACCGTTGGAGCACTCGCCTTGGGCGCTGGAACGATCGGTGTAACGGCTGGCTTCGGCGCGGGTACAGGCTGACTCGGAGTAGGGGCCGCAGCTTTCCCTGGAATGGGAATCGGAATGGGAATCGGGATCGGCACCACATTCGGCTTGGCAGTCGGCGCAGGTGAGATCGGGGGTTGAACCGGATTTGGAGGCGTTTGCAGCTTCACCGTTGCCGGTTCTGGCGTTTTCTCCCCCGCAGGACTTGCAGAAGGACTCGCAGAAGGTGTCACCGTAGGAGCGACAGAAGGCTGAACCTGGGATTGGACTTCTGGCTTGGCTTCTGCTTGAACCTCAGGTTTAACGTCCTTCGCTTTGGTTGATTCGGGCGCGGATTTGCGGAAGCGATCGAAAAATCCTCCCTTCTTCTGGGGCGGTGCTGTCTTAGCAGCCGCTTCCGGCACAGAAGTTTCCGGTGCTTTCAGCTTCACTGGAACCGGGGTCGGCGTTTCCGCCGCTTTGGACGGCTCAACCTGAGGCGTTTCCGCTTTCGGCGTTTCTACCTTAGGTGTTTCCACCTTAGGCGTCTCCAGTGAAGACGGAGCTGACTGCGGCACTACTTTAGCAGGCTCAACGGGTTTCGCAGATTCGATCGGTTGAGGCGCGATCGAGGGTTTGACTTCTGTTCTACGCCCCGGAGACAGCTTAAAGAAACCTTTCTTAGCGGGGGCTTTTTCGGGGGGCACCACTGGCACCGCAGGGGCAGGCTCTTCGACCTTCAACGGAGTAGGAACGGGCGCGGGAGAAACCACTGCTGGGGATTTCTCCGGTGCAGACAGCACTGGTTCTACAGGTTTTGCAGTTGGACTGGGAGAAGTGCTAGGGACAGCGCTAGGAGCTTTAGCTTTTTCCGCAGCCAGCTTGCCTTTTTTGACTTTTTGTTTTTCAGGCTGCGTCTCGGGTTTCGCTGATTCTGCTTTAGAATCCGACGATGATCCAATGGGAATCGGAATGGGAATCGGAATAGGCACAGCCCCAGGAGCCGCTTTGAGATCACCGGGTTTAATATCAGCCGATTTGAGATCTGCCGATCCTTTAGATTCGATCGCAGGGGTACTGGGCGCGGGCATCGGCTCAGGCGTTTTTTCCTTCGCAGATTCGGCAGGCTGTTGACTGGGCGCGGGCGAAGCCTCCGGCGAACCCGTTGGGGCTACCGTTGGCGAAACTACGGGACTGGGGACTGGCTCTGGGGGGTGATAGTTGGGATCCACTATTCCCCGCGCTTCAGCGATCGTCAATTCCCCTCGGGTCAGTTTAGATAAGGTGTCATTTCCCCCTGGCTCAAAGGTAAAGACCCGCGCCGTATTATTGGCGAAATTCTCGATCGCCCGACCTTTATCGTTAATAAATTCCAACTGAACCCAGTTTTGACCCGGTTTAAACCCCTTCAGATAAATCGGTTGCCAACGATCGAGGGTAAAGCTTTGTCCATTGACCGTTGCCTTAATCTTCCAATCCTCAACCTCATCCTTTTTATTACCTTGGGCAACTAAATGAAGCGGCGCATTGGTTAAGTAAAAATCCAAAAGAATGGGCTCGGCTCCATAGGTTCCCTGGGGCCGACTGTAGGTCAGCAATGGTTTATCAGGATCCGGCGTATTTTCCCCCGTCTTTGTTAAGACATGAAACGTAACTTGGGCATAGGCCCCATCATTTTTAAAACTCTCATGCCAAGGGCGAGAAGCAAACACCCGCAGCGTGTGGGTTCCTGGCGTCAAATCCTTTAGCTGCAACGGCTGGCTAACGTCATACACCGCCTGGTAGGGCTGATTATCTAAAAAGAGGTGCAGATGGGGCCCTAAACCAAATTTTGCATCTTTATAAATAGGCAGATCTTTGACGCGAAACCGCACATCAGCCGTCGTGTCCTGCAACACTTCATCGGCCTTCGGACTGATGACCGCAATTTGCGGCTGATACTTTTCCAGTACTTGACGCAGTTCCTGAATAACCAGCGGTGGCGACGCTTCTGATAGTTGTCCCGAGGTCTTCACCGAAGCAGCCAAAGCGGGGGAACCACTCCATAGACCCATCAGCAACATCACCAAGCCCAGGGCAACGGGCTTCTTTAAGGTTGTCCACCAGCGACGCCGTCCCACCACGCGATCGTTCTCCTTATAAAAAACGAATTTTGTCAAAGGCAATACTATTTCCTATCTCAGCTTAAAGCCTATGGGAACTATAGCGGAAAAGCCCGAAATCACTGGCCAATCCTCACGAAAGTCCATGAATCCTGGATCCAAACAGGCTTTCAGCATTGATCCCACTATTCTCATTTCTAAGAAGACACGATCCTAAAATCATTCTTTTAATCATTTTCGTAACATTTGTTCACGTACACATTGAAATAACGTAATTGATCGCAATCAATTGTTGGCTTTCTCTTTTTCAATCATGAAGTTGTGTAAATGCTATTACTCCCCCCTTGACTTTTTGAGCTTTAAGAGTGCTCAAAAGCGCTATGTGATTTAGCTTTTAGGGTTTTTGAATTATTGTTAATCCTATCCAGAAACACTTTCGTTCAAGACCTATAATGACAGGCGTGAGAACCTAGTTCGAGCAGCGATCCCTTGCCAGTTAAGGCTTTTAGCTGAGATAGTTAAGGGAGCTTTGCATAGACCTCACGGCACAAACCGCATTCTGGCTGATTCTTCAGCACCTTGGTCTTATCCAACATGGCTTGCGTTTGTAAAGTTAGTTCGTGCTGAGCACTGCCTATTAGGGATACCTCGTTCCTTTTCTAGAGAGAGGAGAGTCTCAATGACAATCAGCCCACCGGAGCGCGAGGCGAAGGTGAAGGTTGTTGTCGATAAGGATCCGGTTCCGACTTCCACCGAAAAATGGGGTCAGCCTGGTCACTTCGATCGCACCCTCGCTAAGGGTCCCAAAACCACCACTTGGATTTGGAACCTCCACGCTAACGCTCACGACTTCGATAGCCATACTTCTGACTTAGAAGACGTATCTCGCAAAATTTTTAGCGCCCACTTTGGTCATTTGGCCGTTGTGTTCATTTGGCTCAGTGGCATGTATTTTCATGGCGCTAAGTTTTCAAACTATGAAGCTTGGTTGACGGATCCCCTAGGTGTTAAGCCTAGTGCACAGGTCGTTTGGCCTATCGTCGGTCAAGAAATTTTGAATGGTGATGTCGGTGGTGGATTCCACGGCATCCAAATTACGTCTGGCTTATTCCAGATGTGGCGCGCCGCCGGTATTACAAACTCCTACCAGCTGTATGTGACTGCTATTGGTGGTCTGGTGATGGCTGGTTTGATGTTGTTCGCTGGCTGGTTCCACTACCACAAAGCAGCTCCGAAGCTGGAATGGTTCCAAAACGCCGAATCCATGATGAACCACCACTTGGCTGGTTTATTCGGTCTGGGTTCACTGGCGTGGGCGGGTCACCAAATCCACGTTTCTCTGCCGATTAACGAACTGTTGGACAAGGGCGTTCCTGCGAGCAAGATTCCTCTGCCGCACGAGTTCATCCTGAATCCTCAGTTGATGGCAGACATCTATCCCAGCTTTGCCAAGGGCTTAACCCCCTTCTTTACCTTAGACTGGGGCGCGTATGCTGACTTCCTGACCTTCAAGGGTGGCTTGAACCCCGTGACCGGTGGCCTGTGGCTGACCGATACGGCGCACCACCACCTCGCACTGGCAGTGATGTTCATCGTGGCTGGTCATATGTACCGCACGAACTGGGGCATTGGCCACAGCATGAAGGAAATCCTGGAAGCTAACGGGCCCGACCCCGTCATGATTACTGGGAATGGTCACAAGGGTCTATACGAAACCTTGACCACCTCTTGGCATGCAAACCTCGCTATTAACCTAGCGATCGGTGGCTCTGTCACCATCATCGTGGCTCAGCATATGTATGCAATGCCACCCTATCCTTACCTGGCGACAGACTATGCGACGCAACTGTCGCTGTTCACCCACCACATGTGGATTGGCGGTTTCCTCATCGTAGGGGCTGCAGCTCACGGTGCCATCTTCATGGTGCGTGACTATGATCCCGTTGTAAACCAAGGCAACGTGTTGGATAACGTTATCCGTCACCGCGATGCCATCATCTCTCACTTGAACTGGGTTTGTATCTTCCTCGGCTTCCATAGCTTTGGTCTGTACATTCACAACGACACCATGCGGGCCTTCGGACGTCCTCAGGACATGTTCTCCGATACCGCAATCCAACTTCAGCCCATCTTTGCGCAGTGGGTGCAAGGCATCCATGCAGCTGCAACAGGTTTGGGTTCCACTGCTCCTGGTGCACTGGCTCCGGCAAGTGTTGCCTTCGGTGGAGATGTTGTAGCGGTCGGTGGCAAGGTTGCCATGATGCCGATCTCCCTGGGCACCGCAGACTTCCTGGTGCACCACATCCACGCCTTCACAATTCACGTGACGGTTCTCATCCTGTTGAAGGGTGTTCTGTTTGCCCGTAGCTCTCGTCTGATTCCAGACAAAGCAAATCTGGGCTTCCGCTTCCCTTGCGACGGGCCTGGTCGCGGCGGTACCTGCCAAGTTTCTGGTTGGGATCACGTTTTCCTAGGTCTGTTCTGGATGTACAACTCCATCTCGGTTGTGATTTTCCACTTCTCTTGGAAGATGCAGTCCGATGTCTGGGGTACTGTTTCGCCCGATGGTACTGTGAACCACATTACCTACGGCAACTTTGCTCAAAGCGCAATCACCATCAATGGTTGGCTGCGTGACTTCCTGTGGGCGCAAGCTTCTCAGGTCATCAACTCCTACGGTTCTGCACTGTCTGCTTACGGTCTCATGTTCCTGGCCGCCCACTTCATCTGGGCCTTCAGCCTCATGTTCCTGTTCAGCGGTCGCGGCTACTGGCAAGAATTGATTGAGTCCATCGTTTGGGCACACAACAAGCTAAAAGTGGCTCCTGCTATCCAGCCTCGTGCTCTGAGCATCATCCAGGGTCGAGCTGTGGGCGTGGCACACTACCTCTTAGGCGGAATCGCCACTACGTGGGCGTTCTTCCTAGCTCGGTCACTTTCACTATGATGAGCCAGGAGGATTATTAGGACTTATGGCGACTAAATTTCCAAAATTTAGCCAAGACCTTGCCCAAGATCCGACGACTCGTCGTATTTGGTACGGGATCGCCACGGCTCATGACTTTGAAAGCCATGACGGAATGACGGAAGAGAAGCTCTATCAAAAGATCTTCGCAACCCACTTCGGTCACCTGGCAATCATCTTCCTGTGGGCTTCTGGCAGCCTGTTCCACGTTGCTTGGCAAGGCAACTTCGAGCAGTGGATTAAAGATCCGCTGAATGTTAAACCGATCGCTCACGCGATTTTTGACCCTCAGTTTGGTAAGGGTGCCGTTGATGCCTTCACCCAGGCAGGCGCTTCCTACCCTGTGGACATTGCTTACTCCGGTGTTTATCACTGGTGGTACACCATCGGGATGCGCACGGTTGGGGATCTGTATCAAGGTTCCATCTTCCTGCTCATTCTGTCTGCAATCCTGCTGTTTGCTGGTTGGCTGCACTTGCAACCCAAGTTCCGTCCCAGCTTGGCATGGTTCAAAAATGCTGAATCCCGTCTGAACCACCACTTGGCTGGTTTGTTTGGGGTGAGCTCCCTGGCTTGGACTGGTCACCTAGTTCACGTCGCAATTCCTGAATCCCGTGGTCAACACGTGGGTTGGGACAACTTCCTCTCTGTAGCGCCTCACCCCGCAGGTCTAGCTCCCTTCTTCACAGGGAACTGGGGTGTGTATGCACAGAACCCTGATACCGCTGGCCATGTCTTTGGCACAGCTCAAGGTGCAGGAACCGCAATTCTGACCTTCTTGGGTGGCTTCCATCCTCAGACCGAGTCCCTGTGGCTCACTGATATGGCCCACCACCATCTGGCAATTGCCGTCCTCTTCATCATTGCTGGTCACATGTACAAGACCAATTTTGGAATTGGTCACAGCATGAAAGAGATCATGGAAGCGCACAATCCTCCTAAAGGCACGCCCTTCGGCGGCATGATTGGGGATGGGCACAAAGGGATGTATGACACCTACAACAACTCCCTGCACTTCCAGCTCGGTTGGCACCTGGCTTGCTTGGGCGTAGTTACCTCTCTGGTAGCTCAGCACATGTACTCCATGCCTCCCTACGCGTTCATCGCGAAAGACTTCACCACGATGGCAGCGCTTTACACCCATCACCAGTACATTGCTGGGTTCCTGATGGTTGGTGCTTTTGCCCATGGTGCAATCTTCCTGGTTCGTGACTACGATCCAGAAGCCAACAAAAACAACGTTCTGGCACGGATGCTGGAGCACAAAGAGGCTCTCATCTCTCACCTGAGCTGGGCTTCCCTCTTCCTGGGCTTCCACACCCTGGGTCTGTACGTCCACAACGACGTTGTGGTTGCTTTCGGAACTCCCGAAAAACAAATCCTGATTGAGCCTGTCTTCGGGCAATGGGTTCAAGCATCGTCTGGTAAGCTGCTCTACGGCCTCCAAACGCTGTTGTCCAACCCTGAAAGCGTGGCTTACACGGCTTATCCTAACTACGGTAACGTTTGGTTGCCGGGTTGGCTGGAAGCCATCAACAGTGGCAAGAACTCCTTGTTCCTGACGATCGGCCCTGGCGACTTCCTGGTACACCACGCGATCGCGTTGGGTCTGCACGTAACCACCTTGATTCTGGTCAAGGGCGCATTGGATGCTCGCGGCTCCAAGCTGATGCCCGACAAGAAAGACTTCGGCTATGCCTTCCCTTGTGATGGCCCCGGTCGTGGCGGTACTTGCGACATCTCTGCATGGGATTCCTTCTACCTGTCCATGTTCTGGATGCTGAACACCATTGGCTGGGTTACGTTCTACTGGCACTGGAAACACCTGTCTATTTGGTCTGATAACGTGGCTCAATTCAACGAGTCTTCGACCTACTTGATGGGCTGGTTCCGTGACTATCTGTGGCAGTACTGTGCTCCGCTGATTAATGGTTACAACCCCTATGGCATGAACAACCTGGCTATCTGGGCATGGATCTTCCTGGGTGCTCACTTGGCTTGGGCAACTGGTTTCATGTTCCTGATTAGCTGGCGTGGTTACTGGCAAGAGTTGATCGAAACCCTCGTTTGGGCACATGAGCGCACTCCTCTGGCGAACCTGGTTCGTTGGAAGGACAAGCCGGTGGCTCTGTCCATCGTGCAAGCACGCTTGGTTGGTTTAACTCACTTCACTGTGGGCTACATCTTTACCTACGCGGCGTTCTTGATTGCTTCGACTGCTGGTAAGTTCGGTTGATCGAGCTAGTGATCTTTAACTGAAAAAGCCTCCCGTACGGGAGGCTTTTTTGTATTTAGATAATTGGGAAAAAATAGCGCAAAAAGCAGCAAATCTGAGGTTCGAGACTCCCGAAATCAGCCAAAATGAGGATGCTGTTTGTAGAAGTGCTTATGAATAACTTTATTGCAGGCGTGGTTGCCGTTTTAGTTGCAGCATTTGGGTGGGTACTGTTTGGCAAGCCCAAAGGTGAAACAGAGAACAAATCAGAAAGTACAGAGATTGTTACGCCCCCCCAAACACAAAGTCCTCCTCCCGAACTTTCAACACCAAGCGAATCTGACCATCCATCCGCAGGTACAGCAGAAGTCACTGTTACAGAAGAACCCACTGCTACGGAAGGGGAGAGCATTACTGAACTACCAGCCCAAGCTGAAGAACCTGTTGATTTCAGTCACTCTGCATCCACGGGACAACCTAGTACAGACTCCTCCAGTATCAGCAATTTAGAAGATCCCTGGGCAGATCCTTCAACGCAAGATAGCACCGAGGGCAGTATTACGTTTGATGCCATCACTGCAACAGATCTTTCTGAGCCTTCCGACGAAACACCGATCGAAATTAATGTAGATGATGCGACACAAGTCATTGAATCCGAGGAGTTGAGCCCATCTCCGCCTGTTGCATCCACGCGTTACAACGTTGGTGAACCCATCACCGAAGCCCCCTTTGCAGCAATCCAAGATCCAAAGCGACCGAAAACCCCAGAATTACAGGATTTAAGCCAACAAATTCTAGACTGGGGAACCTCGAGACTCTTGAGTAATGTTCCCAAAGTTCTAACCTACGCAACCCATAATGATCCCCTGATTCGGAGCTACGTAGCACTTGCGTTGGGGCAAATTGCGGCCCCTCATACAGTGAAAGCAGAGATCGAAAAAGTGATTCCTGTCCTTGGCAAGCTGAGTCAAGATAGCAATGGTGACGTAAGAGCGATCGCGATGAAAGCCTTGAGTTCGATCCAATCCCCAGATGTTTTACCGTTTCTTGAAAAGGGGTTACTGAGCGCTTCTGGCCCAGTCAAGCAAGCCGCTAATACCGCTATCCAAAAGCTGAAGCTGAATTACGGTAGTCAACCAGACCCATCCGAGATACCACCGTCTCTCCAGAAAAAGCCCTAGCATCCCCATCAGCTAACCTCTCTAGTCCAGTCACCGTGACCACTAGAAAGTCAGACAAGTTATAAATTCAGCAAGCGACACCCAGAGGAGTGATTAATGCGATCAATTTCTCTGGGTGTAATGCGTGAAACTCAATAGCAATAACGACCATTTTGTGGCGTCTTTTGATTACTCCCTGTACGGATCGCACCCAAAAGCGTAGAGACAATGACACAGCGTTTTTTAATGGGATCTTGCCCCATCGACAAGGTGACTCGGCCAAGCTGACCATTTACATTGCCATAGTCATCAAATTGAACCAGATGTACGCCATTTTTAACCCGTAACGTCGTCTCACCATCAATGCGCACCCCTGGGGGTAACGCTTTCCATTGTGTAGGGTCCTGATTTATTGGTGAGATCGCCCACTCAGTAGTCGCTTGATCTGTTTGTCGAACTTGAAATTGATATCCTATTTTTTTGAGTTTCGCGAAATTCTGAGCCTGTTTCATCCCTTCTACAATTTCCGACTGCGCCACCCCAAGTCGCCAGTGCGTATAAAAAGATAACCAGGCCGGAACGCCGATCGCTGCAATAATCCCCAAAATAGCCAATACAATTAACATCTCAATTAAGGTAAACCCTGTTTCCTGTTTTTTGGGGTTCGATCGTGGCCAAGAACTAAAGTAACGCATAGACTTGAGTCCAAGTTATGAATAACCAATGAGATCAGCAGAGTACAATACCGTTAAATTACCCCACGAATCAGACACACTAACAGATTATTGAAAGTTTAATCCCATCTAAACAGAACTTAGAAAAGCACTCCTTTAAATTACATTAGTCACGATTTCAACTACAGCTTCAACGCAATTTCAACTATAGCTGTAGCCAGTTTAGTTAGGACGCTGCCTGATGGAGGACAGCTTCTATGGCCTCGCGCAAAGTTGGGTACTGATCTAACTGGCGACGAATCCGACTTTTCAACCAAGCCCAACACTTTTCAA
>NZ_JACJRC010000046.1 GCF_014697025.1 Alkalinema sp. FACHB-956
GCATGTTCTGTCGTATTCGGGGCTATTTATCCACCTTGCGCAAGCAGCATATCAATCTTTTAGAGGCTCTCGTTGCATTGTTCTCGGGACATCCTGTGTCGCTTGAACCTCAGCCTGAGTAGTTACTCCATTTTAATTAAGATGTTTATCTTTATTAGTCCAGATTTCTACATCTAAATCTTTTAGATAATTCAGACCATTCTGTAGATTCTCTCGATCCCCCTGCAAACTAATATCAAACCAGCCACTACTGGTTGCCTGTTGATCCAAAATTGCAGCCTTGATGTTGACAATTAAACCGTACTCTGAAACCAATTGAGAAATCACTGGAACTTGATGATGTTTGGGCGGAATCTGAATTCGTAAATGTTTCTGGACTAGGGAAGGGGATTGGGATTGGGACATCGTGAACTCCTGAAATTCAGTGACTTTGAGAACTTCTACACCTATCGGGTAGGTTTAATAGCCGTTTTGCGCTCTACAATCTCCTTGAGAACCAAGGTCACAACTGCTAAAAATGCCAACAAAACCGCTGCTGAATAGGCTGCTTCAGTGTTGTACTGCTTGTAGGCATCTTCCACAAATAGGGGCAAACTTTGAGTTTTTTGGGCAATGTTGCCAGATACTACGGAAACCGCTCCAAATTCCCCCATCGCCCTCGCATTGGTCAAAATGACTCCGTAGAGAAGCCCCCAACGGATATTGGGTAGGGTCACCCGCCAAAAAGTTTGCCAATCATTCGCACCAAGGGTTTTTGCAGCTTCTTCTTGATCAGCCCCAGCTTCTTCTAAGACTGGGATCACTTCACGGGCCACAAAGGGCATACTCACGAAGGCAGTGGCGATCGCCATACCAGGAACGGCAAAGACGATCTTGATGTCATGGCTGGTGAGAAACTCGCCAAACCAACCTTGACGCCCATAGAGCAGCATAATCATAAGCCCTGCCACAACTGGCGAAATGGAAAAGGGCAGATCAATGACACTCAAAACAAAAGCTCGACCGGGAAACTTATGCCGCGCGATCGCCCAGGCTGCACAGAGGCCAAAAATCGTATTGAGAGGAACTGCAATCACAGCTAACAACACCGTTAATTGGATTGCAAACAGGGATTCAGGACTGGTTAAGTTATGGAAAAATGGGCCTACTCCCTTGCTAAAAGCGGCCACAAAAACATTCAGTGCAGGAATGTACAGCACTAAAATCAAAAAACTCACTGCAATAGTAATTAAAACAGTTGGCACCCAGGACTTTTTCGCTTTTGGTTCCCTGGTGGGAGCAGTTGTCAGTTCAACCTTTTCTTTTGTACTAGTCATACCGTCGTCCCCAAGCTTGTAATAGATTGATACCCAGAAGCAGCACCAGAGAAATAATCAACAACGTTGTGCCAATCACCGTTGCACCCGCAAAGTCATATTGCTCTAAGCGTTGAAAGATCAGTACTGGTGCAATCAAATCTTTGAATGGTGTATTCGATGAAATGATGACCGTCGAACCATACTCCCCTACCGCACGGGAAAATCCGAGGGCCACCCCAGTCAAAATCGGTGGCATTAAGGGTGGAAAGATCACATGCCAGAAGGTTTGCCAAGGCGATGCCCCCATACACCAAGCTGACTCCTCCACATCCTTATCCAGTTCAGTTAAAACAGGCTGCACCGTTCGCACAACAAAGGGAAGGGAGATAAAAATCATGGCAATCCCAACCCCTATACGGGTAAAAGACACTTTGAGGCCGAAAGGTAAAAGCAAGGAGCCAATCCAACCATTCTCGCTATAAACCGTGGCTAGGGTTAAGCCAGCAACGGCTGTGGGTAAGGCAAATGGGAGATCGACAGAAGCATCAATGAGTCGCTTCAACGGAAAGTCATAGCGCACCAACACCCAAGCAATTAAGGTACCAAAGACCCCATCAATCAAGGCCGCTACAATTGCCGTTGTAAAAGTGACATCATAGGTCGCCAGCGCAACTTCACTGGTGGCAATGCGCCAAAATTCACTGGGGCCGATCGTGCTGGCCTTTGTAATCATCGCCGTTATCGGCAGTAACAACATGAAAGACAGATAGGCAATCGTAATTTTGAGAGGCCAAGAAACCTTACTAAATAGACGAAAGGGTGCTTGCCACGCGGGTGAACGATGAACAGGTGGAGGAGACGTAATAGTCATAGAAAATTTGTTAGCAAAGATGAATGGAAGCAGAAATCCTACTCAAGGGAGGATGCTGTGAGGGCGTTGCCCCAGCCAAGGGAGTGACCAAAAGCGACCACTCGGTCATTGAGCACCTGTGTATCGATTAAAAAGCCATCATGACCATGCATGGAGGTAATTGAAGTCCATTGCGCTTTGGGAATTGTCTCGGCTAACAGTTGTTGCTCTGCGGGGGGATACAGAACATCCGTGTCAATGGAAACGACAAGAGTGGGGTGTTGAATGGCTTGCAAAACATGAATATATTCCCCCCGTTGCTGACTAATGTCGTGATGATCCATAGCTTGGGTCAGAGTGATGTAGGTGTTTGCATCAAATCGTTCAACCAGTTTTTGCCCATGGCGATACAAGTACTGTTGAATCGAAAAAGACACTCCCTCTGCGGGTTTGGGAACGGCTGAATAGGGGAGAGGAGCCCGATCGATCTGCCGTCCAAACCGTTGCTCAAAACTCTGCCAAGAACGATAGGTACTCATGGCAATCATCCGAGCGATCGCTAACCCGTGGTTCGGCGATCGCTCAGGGGAATACTGGCCCGCAGCCCACTGGGGATCGGCATAGATAGCCTGTCGCTGGGCTTCACTGAGGGCAACGCACCAAGCAGAATGGCGACCTGAAGTCGCAATCGGCACGATCGCCTGTACCCAGTCAGGATACAGCAACGCCCATTCCAACACTTGCATTCCCCCTAGTGATCCGCCAATGACTAATTTGAGTCGTTGTACGGATAGCTGTTCCAATAACTTAGCTTGTACCCGTACCATATCCCGAATTGTAATCGCGGGAAATGTACTGGCATAGGGTTCATTCGTGATCGGATTCAGACTGGTTGGCCCAGTCGTGCCATAACAGCTTCCTAGGATATTGCTACAGATGATGAAATCCTGATCAGGATCAAACACCTTACCCGCACCAAACAAATCCTGCCACCATCGATCGGCATCCGCAGATCCCGTTAAAGCATGGCAAATTAAGATTGCATTATCACCCTGTGAATTTAAAGCGCCCCAAGTGCGATAGGCCACTTGAACATTCGATAAGCTGCCACCGGATTCTAAACCCAAAGGTTCAGGTAACTGATAAAACTGGGTCTTTGATGAAATCCACTGCTGATAATGCATGCTGAAGTCACCTCCTTAAACTGGCGACTGATGATGGGGCATAGGCTGAGCCAGCTAGTTATTAACAGCTAGTGACTGTTTAGCTAGATTAGCTAGATTAGCTAGGCAAACAGCTCATTATTGACAGCTACTGCTAGCTTGATCAAAGGCTTGGACAAAATCCGCTTTGATATCGTCAATATGTTCCAGCCCAACCGAGACTCGAATTAAATCCGGTGTCACACCAGCGGAGCGTTGTTCTGTTTCACTGAGTTGTTGATGGGTAGTGGAAGCGGGATGAATGACGAGGGTCTTGGCATCGCCCACATTCGCCAAATGGCTAGCCAGTTTGACATGGTTGATGAAGGCTCGACCAAACTCTAAGCCGCCTTTAATTCCAAAGTTCAGCACCCCCCCAAAACCATTCTGGAGATATTTCCGAGCCCGATCGTGATAGGGGTGATCCGGTAAACCCAGATAGCTCACCCAGGCCACTTGGGGATGGGTCTGCAACCACTGGGCTAATTCCAAGGCGTTTTGAACATGGCGATCGACCCGGAGAGATAACGTCTCCAAACCCTGTAGCAGCAAGAACGCATTAAAGGGACTGAGGCTCGGCCCCAGATCCCGTAAGCCTTCTACCCTCGCTCGGATAATGAAAGCAATATTGCCAAAGGGACTGTCGGGGCCAAAAGTTTCATCAAAATTCAGGCCATGATATCCCGGAGAAGGAGACGTAAAACTCGGAAATTTACCATTTCCCCAGTCAAAGCGTCCTGAATCAACAATGACCCCGCCGATCGAAGTACCGTGGCCACCAATCCATTTTGTGGCGGACTGGACTACGATATCAGCACCGTGTTCAATGGGACGACACAGATAGCCCGCCGCCCCAAAGGTATTGTCTACGATCAGGGGAATCCCATGCTCATGGGCAATGTGGGCTAGGGTCGCAAAGTCTGGCACATTAAACTGAGGATTGCCGATCGTCTCGACGTACAGCGCCTTTGTCCGTTCATCGATCGCTTGACGAAATCCCTCCGGGTCATCGCCCTCAACAAACTTAACCTGGATGCCCAAGCGGGGGAGAGCAACTTTGAATTGGTTGTAGCTTCCTCCGTACAGAAAACTGGTGGAAACAATGTTGTCTCCCGCTTCGGCAATCGTGCTGATTGCTAGAAATTGCGCGGCCTGTCCACTCGAGGTCGCCAACGCCGCCACCCCACCTTCCAAGGCTGCCACTCGCTTTTCAAACACATCCGTTGTCGGATTCATAATGCGAGTGTAGATATTGCCAAATTCCTTTAAGGCAAAGAGATTCGCACCATGATCCGCACTATCAAACGTGTAGGAAGTGGTTTGATAAATCGGAACTGCGCGGGCATTCGTTCCGGGTGCGGGGGTTTGTCCAGCGTGAACCTGTAGGGTTTCAAAGCGATATTGGGATGACATGGTTTTAATCCTCAGCGGGACAGTACTAACAGCGCGATCTCCTCGGCATCTCTAGGAAATCGCGCTAGGATTTCACCTACTTTTTGCCGATAGCAGCTTCGATCGCATCAAACGGGCCGCCATCCTCAAAGGCTTTCTGTGCTTCCTTCCAACCGCCGTATTCATCAATCTTAGCCAGTTGCTTCACCGGCGGGAATTGCTTGGCAATTTCCGGTTCTTGTTTCAAATCGCCCAGGGGCCGGAATCCAACCTTGGCAAACTCTCGCTGTGCTTCCGGCGTAAACAGGAATTTCACAAATGCTTCTGCTGCTTCCCGAGTACCATGCTTGTCTACGTTCTTGTCAATCACAGTCACTGGTGTATCAATGGAGATATTCACTTCAGGGACAACGAAGTCTACTTTCTCACCTTTCTGCTTGGCTAGGATGACTTCGTTCTCATAGTTCACCAAAGCATCCCCTTGCCCTTGTTTTGCAAAGGCATCCGTTGACTCCCGCGCATCCTTAGCAAGCACCACAACGTTCTGGAAGGCTTGTGTCACGAATTCCTTCGCTTTTGCATCATCCCCGCCCGTTTTCTTGGCATAATTCCACAGCGCGTAGTAGTTCCAACGCGCCCCCCCAGAGGTCTTAGGGTTCGGAGTCACCCATTTCACGTCGTCGCGGGCCAGATCTGCAAAGGTTTTAATATTTTTGGGATTACCTTCACGGGTAATGATTGCGGCTACCGTTTCACCCACAATTCCGTTGTTGGGAACTCGCTGCGTCCAATTCTCTTGTACAAACCCAGCTTTTACCAGCTTGTTTACATCGGCCCCGATCGCTAAATGCACCACATCTGCTTCCAAGCCATCAAGGATCGCGCGGGTCTGGGTCCCAGATCCCCCGTAGCTCTGTTTGAAGGTGACATTTTGGCCGTTGTGATCCTTTTTCCACTGCTCTTGGAATTTCGGAATGATGGCATCATGGGCCGCTTTTGGCACCGCATAGCCCACAAAGGTCAGCTCAATATTCTGCTTCCCACCCTCCGCACTGTTGCCGGAGGAAGCAGGGGAATTCGATTGATTCCCACCCGAGCAAGCCGCTAGCGAAACGCTGAGAGCCGCCCCAACCAAGAACAACCCGACCAAGCTTTTAAGTGACTTGAAACGAAAGCGGGGCAGACGCTCTCGGAAAACCCTAAATACGGCTTGCTGCACAGTCATCGCTGTTCTCCTTTTTAATCTACGGTAAATCGATGGGATTACCGTTTAATCTCTAGAGGATTATCCTACAAAGGTTTTTCCAGAAAAGCAAGGGAAAAAACTTAATTCCGATCGGAGAACCGAGGTTTGACTTCCAACCCCTCCCATCCTAGGGCCGCCCCTCCTATAGAAACCCGGTTGAGGATAGACGCACCTTGGGAACTCGGAGTTGACACCCACAGCACCTGTAGGATTTTCACCCCTCCCTAAATTCAAAGCACTGAGATGCAATTATCATCTAGTGAATTCTGAATCTAGTAAATTCTCACAAAAAAAATCTCCCTGTCAGCAAGTCAGGAAGATTTAATAAAGGAGATTAAATTGCTAGACGCTTTACAAAAGCGTAGTGGATATATCATAGGACTCTCTTACTCATCCTAGAAAGTACATTAGATACAAATTTCTATCCATTTCTTGCAGCATCAAAACATTTTGAAGTTATGTTTTATAACGCAAAGCAACGACTTTTTGCCCTCAGCCCCTAGTCCCTTCTTCCACTCTCTAGGAAAAGTCTAACTCAGCCAGTTTTAGCCCCTTGGGGGCAAGGTCTCCGCATAAATTAAACATCGCATATGCGATAATTTCGTATGTCACAATTGCATATGTCACAATTGCATATGTCACAATTGCATATGTCACAAATTTACATATCACAAGGTGGGAAAATATCAATCCTAATAATGAGATCACAGATTCCTCAATCAGATCATCAAATCAGATCTAAAACTTAAAAAATAGCAATATAAAACAATAACAATAAAAATCTCCCTATCAAAAATAGGAAGATTCATTCAGCAAGCGTAGACACATTTCAACAGAAAAATTCAACAGAAAAATTCAACAGAAAATTAAAGTGGCGTGATACTAGCGACCTTCCCCCCCTGGCTATGAATCCGTTGTAGGTAACTCGATAACGCTTCGTAGGGAATAATGACTGCTTGATTGACTTGGCGAACTTTAGGGTAACCCAACTTGGCCAGTCGGGCAACTTCCACGCGATACAGCCGACCAGACCCATAGGCTAAAGACCCGCCAAAGGTACTCTGGGGCGTTATACCCCGTGCCGGAGATTGGTAAGCAAACCCATTGTTACTCCCTGATGGGGCAACCACCGGAGAAGCGCTATTACGCCCCAATTCCCCTCCCAGTCGGGATGCTTTTCCAAGTACCTGAGATCGATCGCTGTTGGCATACCCCCGATAGAGTTTAAACAGCCGAGTAAAGCCCACGGTTTTCTGGCCTGTCTGCGTTGCAAAGCCTCGATAGTAGGGCACCACCCAATCCCCAAAGTTTTGGATATACTCCGGGGAGTCAATGTAGGAATCAATATCAGCGTTATAGCCCTTTTCTAGATATAAATCCAAATGTGCCTGAATCTCTGACTCATCATAGGGCGCACGGCCTAGTAAGTGCTTGTAGTTCAACTCGGTAAAACGGGTATGGAAACTACTCGAAAAAAATTTAGCTTTATAAAGATCGGACTTGGCAACTTGTCGAACAAACTCCTTAACCGTGATCGTTCCATTCAACAGCAGAGATTCTGCACTGATTAAGCGCTCTGACTTGAGCAAATAATCATTGCCGAGAACTTGGCGATAAACGGCTGCAATCACTGCGTAGATATCCGCTTGGCTTGCCTTCGATCGCAGTTCAACTGGCGCTGCATTCGTAAACGCAGAAACCCCTAAACGGGAAGCGGCACTTGTAATCACCATTCCAATTACCTACTTTACACCTGTCTAAATGAACAGCTCACTGACAAGCTGTTTCGTAGGGCGATCGTCAGATCTTGGGTATCAGATCTTAGCTAGACGATCGCATTACTAGATAACCTATCAGTGAGCCTTAACCTGTGAACCAACTCTAGCTCAGGTTATTGATGATGTAATCAATATAAGAGTTGACTTCAACTGCCGGATCACCTGTTAAACCGTGATTGCCCTTGATGTGCTTGAGGGCTTCAATATACCAGCTAGGAGATAACTCGAAGCTCTTGTTGATTTCCGCCAGTCCAGCAACAAGGTAGTCATCGATCGGGCCGGTTCCCCCTACGACCAATGCGTAGGTCACGATGCGCAGGTAGTAGCCAATGTCCCGAACACACTTCGCCTTACCCCGTGCATCCGAAGCATAGTTTTTCCCTTGGAGCTGGGTGGTGTAGGGATACTTTTGATAAACAGCGTTTGCTGCTGCTTCAGAGAGACTGCCAGCCTTTCTAGAGAGCTCTTTTGCCGCTTCTAGAGAAACAGCAGCTTGGCGGAACCGACCAAAGGCAACTTGAATTTCAGTGCTACCGAGGAAACGGCCTTGGGAATCCGCAGACACAACTGCTTCAGTTAAAGGAGTCTTGCTCATGAACGAATTTTCTCCTAATAGCTCTAAGAATTTTTGTCTTTGTAAAAGTAAGGAAAGATGCAAATTGCATCCATTCCTAGGAAGTAGTTCTGAAGTAGTTCCAGGGAACCAGAACTTTAGCCAACGGCTGCGGATGCCCGATCGAAGTAAGTTGCAATTTCCGAAACCAAGGCACTGCAATCACCACGGGTGACTCCATTCGGATCATTCACCAAAGCGATCGCGGCATCTTTCAGTTTTTGAATGCCCACAGCCACGGAAGCACCAGGCGTCCCCAAAGCCAAGTAAGTTTCCCGCAGACCGTTCAGAGCACGATCTTCGAGAACACTCGCATCCCCGGCATAAATTGCATAGGTAACGTAGCGCAAGATGATTTCCAAATCGCGCAAGCAAGCAGCTGCACGGCGGTTTGTATAAGCATTACCACCAGGTGAAATCAGTTGGGGCTGCTCTTCAAACAATGCCCGTGCAGCATTGGTGACGATCGTGGATGCGTTACTCGAAATCCGATTAACTGCATCAACTCGCTTGTTGCCTTCTCTAACGAAGTTAATCAAAGCATCGATTTGGGCATCGCTGACGTATTCCCCCCGTGCATCAGCTTGGGCTGTCACCTTAGAAAAGGCATCTTGCACCATGGTTGCAATCTCCTAAAAATTGTTGTTTTGAAACTGAATAAACTTTCAGTAATGCGTTTTGAGTAATGAACTCATCATCTAGAACTTGATTTTCCAGAAATTAGTTAACTCAAGGAGCCAATCATTTAGAACAACATGAAAGGAACCTTAAAGAACTTACTCCAGCAACACTGAAATTACATAGAGAGAAACATTAACGAGAAATAAACACAACGCTTAGGTACGCTTATTTCGTCATCTGCATTTCTCTTGGGTTCATTTATACAACACCTGCAAAGTCTTTTTTGATTACGAAACATTACTACGCTTTCGTAATGCGAGAGCACTAAAAAACCCAAAATGTATATCTCATTACTTTAAAAAAGTAGTTTAATTTGCATTTTCATAGTCTCTCTTTCCTGATTCAGTCACCATTGTTATTTAAGTCACTAAATTTTTGCTAATCTCGATACTCTTTTTTATCATTATTTTTACAAAACTTAGTCAATGTATTTTGGATCACATCTTTTGTTGAGCAGTCTGAAACTCATGCGATTGATTGACCGTATTGAGGGCGTTGTAGCCAGCTCAATTGAGAGGCTAGAGGGAAGTTTTGTAGGAATTAGGGAGAGAAATTTCCAAGCTCATTTAGAACCTATGCACAATCCCGTCATTTCAACCGGTCATTTCAACCGGTCATTTCAACTTTGACAGACGGTACATGCTGGGTACCTCTAATTCTGAACAGCCTGAAGAAAATCATTTTCGACCTACACAAAAATCGCCTTGGGTCAAGACCATTTAATACATCACTCTACAATTTTCAGACTTTATTTCATCAATAGATCAGCCCCCTCTGGAAACGTTGACACTATTTCATCGTTTTTAGAGAAAAAATTGTTAACCTCTTGATCTTGGGTGATTTTTGTGACATTCTTTTATGCAGCTCAAATAAACACGGTATTCCGCTCGATTTACCGTAGATTAAATCAATCAGGGAACTGGCTGGGTTTACGAGCGCGCTTTGAATTGTTATTTCCCTCAGTCGTTTGAGCAGCGTACTTATCAGAAGAATCCATTTCCTAAGAACAGAGAGCACCCGAGGATTAAACTGTTATGACTACCGTAAAACCGTCAATCCCATCATTTGCGGCAGTGGGTCTTGGGCTAAGCTTGTCGCTGATGCCCATTGGAGTTTCCTCAGCGTTTGCTGCACCTGCAGAGCAAAAATTGATTGCCCAAAAACCTAACAAAGTAGAAATCACACTTGTTAGTTTTGCCGTAACCAAAGCTGCCCACGACAAAATCATTCCCTTGTTCCAAGAAAAGTGGAAGCGAGAAAAGGGCCAAGAAGTGGTCGTCAATCGTAGCTATGGCGGATCGGGTAGCCAGACACGAGCCGTTTTGGATGGCCTGGAAGCAGATGTGGTGTCCCTGGCCCTGGCCCTGGATACCAAGCGTTTAGAAAAGGCTGGATTAATTCAACCCGGCTGGGAAAAGGAAGCGCCCAATGATGCCATTGTGACTAAATCGGTTATTGCGTTAGTCACTCGTCCTGGCAATCCTAAGAAAGTGAAAACCTGGAGTGATCTCGCCAATGGCGTGCAGGTCATTACGGCCAACCCCAAAACATCCGGGGGCGCAATTTGGAATTTCCTCGGACTTTGGGGTTCCGTGAGCCAGACCGGGGGCAACGACAACCAAGCCAAGGAATTTTTTAGCAAAGTTGCTAAAAACGTTCCTGTGTGGCCCAAGGATGCAAGAGAATCCACGGACATTTTCCTCAAAAAGGGGCAAGGCGACGTTTTACTGAATTATGAGCATGAAGTGATTCTGGCTGAGCAAAATGGCGATCGCGTTTTCTACGTGATCCCGCCTGTCAATATCTCGATCGATAACCCGATCGCGGTAGTTGATAAAATCGTTGACAAACGTGGTACCCGTGAAGTCTCGGAAGCCTTAGTGAAGTTCCTGTATAGCCCAGAAGCGCAACGGGAATATGCCAAAGTTGGCTTCCGTCCCGTAGATGGCGGTGTGGCTAAAGAGTTTGAGAAGAAATTCCCGAAGGTCAGCAAGTTATACACCGTCAAGGACTTTGGAGGGTGGGACGAAGTTCAGAAGAAATTCTTTGCTGATGGTGCAATTTTTGATCAGGTAGTCAATAAGCGCTAGGCTCTCAGCATCTTTCTGAGCAACCCTTGAGTAAGCCCCTTTTAGGGAAATTCCCACTCAACGCGCTGAAAGGCTCATTGCAGGATTTGAGGCTTATTTCAAGGGTTGCTATGGATGATTCCTCACAATTTTGGTATCGGCAAATGCCTACAGGCACAGTTCAATTTACATTCAGTGCCTGTAGTTTTTCTTCGTCTCAGTTATCTTCATCGTGAGTCTCAAGCGTAATCCCCGTGTTAAAGTTTTTTCCTCCTAAAATGACATCCGAGGCCAGTAAGAATTTGTCACCTGACTCGCCTACTGATCCCCAATCTATTGCTGAAAATCACACCACAGTGACCACGACAGCGATCGATGAATGGTTGCATGCGGCCCCCGCTCCCCACGCCCAAACCACCAAAAAGCTACTCGGATTAGGAATGGCAATTTCTTTAGGACTCCATGGCCTATCGCTGGTCATTCCCACGGGAGGTGAGAAACAAGAAGCCGCATCTGTAAAACCAGAAGAAAAAAAGGTGCGCATTACGCAACTTCCAACGATTACCAAATCGACTGGAATTAAATCTGTTAAGACTCAGAAAACCGCCACCCTGAGCAAACCCACCTTCTCCCCCCCACCCACCCAGCCCTCAAACCCGATTCCACCCGCCACCCCTCCCAAGGTCACGGAAACTAAGCAGACAGAAACTAAGGACGATTCCAAGCAAAGCACTTCGGAAGAGAATACGTCCTCTGCTTGGGATGATTTTCCCATCTATCCAGGGGCAGTCGCCGGTTGCTACGGACAATCTGCTTGCTTTACGACCACAAAAGACTTGGCCTCTGTCGCCAGCTTTTTTGAAAAGGAACTGCCTGGTAAAAAATATCAAGCCTCTCCCGTCTTGAATAAACCGGATCACAAAGCATATCAAGTTTCCCGGAAAGGTCAGGGCCAAATTCTGAATATCTTAGTGGATACCACGGGCACCGCTATCTATGTTTTGGCACCAGAAGTCATTGCCTTAGGAGACCTCGCTAAAGCCATTCCTGTCCCTCCGGATGTCGCCGAAATTCTCGGTTCCACCTCAGCTCCAGATGCCACCCCGAATAGTTTGGCACAGCCCACGATCGCCTTTGCAGGCACAAAACTCAAGCCGGGTGCTTCGGCAGCGCTGCTATTTGACGAAGCACCAGAAGACGTATTTCCAACCTATATTCAGGGCAACTTGGGCACCCGAGGCATTAATTTTGACGGCCCAACTGCTTACAACGGTGGCTTACTGTACACCGTGGATGCCTCGAAGAAACTCTACGTTTTCATTCTCCCAAGTACCAAGGGGGGTAGTGTCTTGACGATTTGGAATGTGCCGCCCCAGTAAAGTCGTAACACCATTTACCGCAAAATTCATCGCAACGTTCATCGCAACGTTCATCGCAACGTTCATCGCAACGTTCATCGCAAACCTGTCAATTGCTCAAGCTGAGGAACATCCATGTCTAATTTCTATGAAATGATCGCCAAAGGGGGGCCGGTGATGATCCCGCTGGTGGGGTTATCCGTTGCAACTTTTGGTTGCGCGATCGAACGAGCTGTCTTCTGGCGACAGTTACTCAAGCAAGAAGGTCGAATTGTCCACGATGTCTTGGAATCAGCCCATACCGATCTCGCGTTGGCCGCAGATATTGCACGGCGAGGTAGCCATCTTCCCATCGGGCGCTATCTACTAGCACCGTTACGCTTACACCAGCCTACGCCCGAAACGTTTCATCTAGCCTTAGAAACTTCGAGTGAAAAGGAATTTATTGAAATTCGACGGGGACACAAATTACTGGAAAGCGTCGTTGGGATTGCTCCATTATTGGGTCTTTTAGGAACCGTCACAGGTTTGATTATGACGTTTAGTAACCTCAACATCGGTGGCGGCGGCGGGGCAAGCAGTGCGGGAGATTTGGGCAAAGCGGCGGCTGGGATCGGGGAAGCCTTAATCACAACGGCGGGGGGAATGATTGTCGCAATTATTGCCTTGAGTATTTTGCGAGTGTTAGTTTCCCTGGAAGCCAAGCAACTGGATTATTTTTCGATCGTGGGTAGTGAACTGGAATTAATCTATCGACAGATTTGGTACGAACCTAAGTTTCAATACCAAAAATCCGCGTCCAATTCTGACATGGGCAGAATGAATGAGTTTATCCCGGATCGAAGCACAGTGGACGGTTAATCATGGTCTTGAAACGCAGCAATCACGCTAGTAATCAAATGCCAGAGGTCAACCTGGTACCCATGATGGACGTGGTTATGACCATTCTCACGTTTTTCATCATTGTGTCAATGACTTTGACGAAACAGCAAAATGCATTAAACGTCACACTGCCCAGCGCCAATGCCCCTGCTAATCCGTCAGCCTCCAAAGGCCCTGACCCCATGATTGTCGCGATCGATGCCCAAGGCAAATTAGCCGTGAAAGATGTGGTTGTGAGTGAAACAGATTTATCCCAGCAAGTGCAAACCTTTTTGGCCAGCAGCCCCCAAGCCGCTGTTTTGCTCAAAGCCGATCGCAAAGTGTCCTATGAACAATTGGCCAAGGTTTTAGGCACCTTACAAAAAGTGGGTGGAGAGCGCGTTTCCTTAGCCATTGAGGGGAATTAGCATGGCAAGGCAAACTAGCATAGCAAAACAGATCAGCATGGCAAAACGAAGTGTGGTGTTAGGTATGAGATTCAGGGCGATCGCAGCGATCGCATTGATTAGCCTAACCGGATGCAATCAATCCTCCGCAACCCATTCGATCGAAACCCTCCTCAAAACGGAGATTGAAAAGCAAAGTGGCATCTCAGTCAAAACCATTACCTGTCCCAAGAACTTGCAAGCTCAACCCGACCAAGAATTTGAATGCACGGGAGCCTTAAACCCCGAGGGAGGCTTTTTTATCCAAGTGAGGGCCACAGCGGAAAAAGACAAGGTTAATTGGGAGATTCCCCATTCCTGGCGATTACTCAACCTCGCCAAATTAGAGTCCGAGGTTCAAGCGGTTTTGGGCCAAACCCAGACCCCGGAAAAACCCGATCTCGCCCAATCCGTCGTAGTCTCCGCAACCCCTCCCCTGCCAGATTCTACGCCTTCAAAAGCCACCCCCCCTAAGGACGGACTGCCCCCTTTCCCAAAGACGCTGAAAGTTGACTGCGGCGGTGGCTATCGGGCCATTAAACCGGGAGATAGTTTTGAGTGCAAATTGGTTGATGCTTCAGCATCCACTGCACCTGACAAATCCCCACCATCGGCAACCCTTCCTAGTACTAGCCGTGACATTGTTAGCGTCAAAATTGAACCCGAAGGTAAAATCACCTGGCAAGCAATCCGCGAGGAAGCGGGGTCTGCCACTAAGGCTGCTGCGATCGGCAGCCAAACGCCAGCAGTCAGCCCAGCCTCTGGGAGCTTAGCAACGCCAGCGGCCCCCACGACATCAACCTCTAGCAATGGCGCGATCGAAGCAGCGCCTCAGGATGCCACCGGATGGCGCGAGTTAGGGGAGTAAAAGGGAATAACGGATTGGGTCACAGGCTGACCATCCTGGAACACGAGCAGTTCTCCAGGTTGCAACGTAATCCACTCTTCATTATCAGTCAATGGAACTGTTGCAATGATAGCCACCCGATCGCTCGCCGTTGTCAGTTCTTGAAAATCAACCGTTATATCTTCATCCACCAAGTGAGCCGCTGCAAACGGGGCTTGCCGGATAATGTAACTTAGCTTCGTGGAACAATGCACAAATAAATGCTCCCCATCCGAGAACAAGTAGTTAAAAATTCCATACTGGGCAATCTCTTGAGTCAAAGTTTCCAAGACTGGATACAGCACTTCCAAGGGGGGTTTGCCCTGGGGAAAGTGTTGCCGTAAGGTTTCTAAAATCTGGCAAAACGCCTGTTCACTATCCGTACTTCCCACGGGGCAGTAGTGGCCTTGGCTTGGATAATGAAACTCTTTGAGATCACCGTTATGGGCAAACACCCAATAGCGTCCCCATAACTCGCGCTTAAACGGATGGCAGTTTTCTAGACCCACTGGCCCGATCGTTGCCTTGCGAATATGGGCAATGACATTCGTGGACTTAATGGGATATTGCCGTACTAATTGCGCGATCGGAGACTCGATCGACGGTTGATCATCTAAAAAAACCCGGCATCCCAACCCTTCAAAAAAGGCAATCCCCCAACCATCCCGATGCTCATCGGTTTTTCCGCCCCTCGCACAAAAGCCCTCAAAGGAGAAACAAATATCGGTAGGGACATTACAATTCATTCCGAGTAATTGGCACATAAATCACACCTACCGACTGAATTTAAGGGTCACTTACAGCAAGCATCGCCGACAGAAAAACATTGCTTAACGCAAGAATTACACTTAGAGCAAGTATCACGCCTAACGCAAGTACTACCCAATCAACTGGTAATTGCAACCCATACCGATCCCCCCTAGCTCCCCTTAATCAAGGCGGAAACTTGTCAGGGCATCGTCAGGGCTCACAATTAAGGCTCACAATTAAGGCTCACAATTAAGGCTCACAATTTTATCTACGGTTAACCGATGGGAATACCGTATATTATAGAGCTATCCCGTTGCGTTGATAAAAATTGGGTTCTATGGGAATTTTGGATAGCATTACCGATGCGATTGGTTCTACCCCTTTGGTGCAACTCAATCGCATCCCGCAGTCAGAAGGCTGTCTTGCAAGGATTGCAATTAAATTAGAAGGATTGAATCCCTCGGCATCCGTTAAAGATCGCATCGCCCTCAGCATGATTCGATCGGCGGAAGAAGAAGGATTGATTAAACCCGGTGAATCGATATTAGTAGAACCAACCTCTGGCAACACCGGTATTGCCCTAGCCATGATTGCCGCTGCTCGGGGATATCGCCTCATCCTCACCATGCCGGAAACCATGAGTATTGAGCGCCAACTCATGCTGAAAGCCTTTGGGGCCGAACTGGAATTAACCCCTAGTTTAGGCGGGATGCGCAATGCCATCTCACGGGCAGAAGAAATCGTTGCAACTACGCCAAACGCTATAATGTTGCAGCAATTTCGGAACTCCGCCAATCCTAAAATTCATCGAGAAACCACGGCTGAAGAAATTTGGGCAGATACTGACGGTCTCGTGGATATTGTTGTGGCTGGCGTAGGGACGGGGGGAACCATTACTGGCGTTTCTGAAGCCCTTAAAGCCAAGAAACCCAGCTTACAAACGATCGGAGTTGAACCCGCCACCAGCGCAGTCCTCACCGGAGGCAAACCCGGAGAACACAAAATTCAAGGCATCGGGGCTGGGTTTATTCCTCCAGTTTTGCGCCTAGAACTGATCGATGAAGTCATCACGGTCACCGATGATCACGCCATTCGCTATGGCCAAAGACTCGCCAGAGAAGAGGGCATTTTGTCTGGAATTTCTTCGGGAGCTGCGCTCTGGGCGGCGGTACAAATCGGAAAACGAGCTGAGAATGCCAATAAACTCATTGTTGTCATTCAACCCAGTTTTGGAGAACGCTACCTCAGCACCCCACTCTTTAAGGATCTTGACCTCTATCATCAACCCCGCTTGGCTCCCTGTTAAGCATCACACGTCTTATGTGCATCATCTTCCTAGTGCCGATTCTGTGACTTGATCCTAGCTATTACTATCTGAGAAAGATTAAATCCCCGGTTTTCCGACCAAGAAACTGGGGTATACTAAACTTAACCAATCTACACCGAAAGTTCTATGGCACACCTTTTGCTAGCTGGTGGAACGATTCTATCTAAGGAACAAGAAATTGCCGCTCATCTTGCCGAGATTGGGGTTGAGCTACACCATTGGAGTCTAGGTGAGCAACTCTATTCCTCAGAACTTTTGGTGCAACAAGATGGGTTAACCGCTGTAGAAAAACAAAATCTACTCTGTCTCTATAACCAGAAATTTAAAGCCCTACAATATCAGACAAATTGCCAGTGGTGTGAAGTTGCGATCGTCCATCCCGGCACGAGTCAATTACTTTCCTTAGCAACGATGTACGATCGCTTGCACTATCATACCGATCCCGAAATCTGGCATTTACTTTCGGGGGAAATGCTGTTTAGATTTATTCGTCCAGATGGCAGCGAGATGCAACTACAGCTTGAAGTTGGTGATTACTTACAGATCCCAGCCTTCGTAGAACACGCATCCAGTCCTAGCATAACCCTCTCCTACCAAGCAGTTCGGTACTTTATCACTGCAAAAGGTTGGGTACCCCATTATTCAACCCCCGTACCGTTTTCCCGCTAGTAGAGAACTAGTAGAACACTCACAATTAAATAATTCAAACCATTGGGCGATCGCTTAACGATCGCCCAATGGTGGTTTTGATGCTGATTGATCCTCCTCATAGGCCCAATAGGAACCCTAGTATTAGAACCAGAACACTGTAGAACCAGAACACTGTTAGAACCAGAACACCATTAGAAGAAGAGATTAGCGTAGACTCGTGATGCAATCTAGATTGGTCAAATTGGGCCGACGGAAATAAGCCATTGCCTGCAATCCCATGCTCTTGCAAACCTCAGCACAGTGACGGCATAGGGCCGCACAGTCCGCTAACTGTTGATTTTGAGGAACGGACTCACAGACAGTAGCGCACTTTTCGCACATTTCAGAACACAGTTGGCAGGTTCTTCCCATGAACTCTGAGCCATCGGTGATCAGGTTACTCGTCATTACACACATTTCAGAACAATCCCGCAACAAACAGAGAAGATTAATGTCCGTCTGTTGCTCCTGTTGATTGAGATATTCAGTCAATGTGGTCATTGTCATCTCGTGACAGCGATTACAAATGTTAATGCAGTTTTGCATTTCTACACTCATAGTCATGGATGCTTGAGAACTTGTAGTTGTAGACATCATGATGACCACCTCAGTGAGCAGAAAGAATTCATATCTCAACAGTAATCATGCTGCCTTGGGTCGTCAATACCAACGAGTTAAGCCATTAGAGCATTCCCCTCAAAGTCCCCTCTACAGGTCAAGATTTACCAGTACATTTTGAAATCCCCCCTGTAAATGTGGGATTTTGAGGCATCTAGGATCTCAACACCCGATTCCGAAAGGCTTGATTAATTTCCCACAATCGACTCTGGATTCTTGGAATCAACCCCTTCGTACAATCTTTTTCACGATGCAGCTTGCAAGCAGCCGGTTAATGGCGCGGAAGGAACAGAAAAAACGTCCTTTTTATGTCATGAATTCCTGACATACAGCCAGGAATCCCGTGGGGAAGTCATTACAGAACCCATGCTATAAACTTGCGATTTCTAGACTTGTAATTTTTAGAAAGCTGTGCAACTGTACTCAACAGAGTATACTACGGTTATCCGATCAAGTTGCCGTAGATTCTACAGTCGCTCGCCGTAGATTACGCTGCGATCGTCCAAACATTTCAGGAGAAAACCCATGAAATTGGTTTTGATGTGGGCGAGAGGTCAACTGAGAAAACTGTCCGCCCCTAAATTTCTATCTTTGTTAGCAGTGCTGGTAGCCGTACTAGTGATCACACCTTGGGCCACGATCGCGCCAGGAGCAGCAGCTACAAAAGCACAGATTCAGTTTGTCGCGCCTGACTGGGTAAAAGCCCATGTTAAGGACAAGAATTTACGAATTTTAGATGTGCGGAATGCGCCATTAGATTACATTACGAGTCATGTCCCCAATGCCATCAATATTGCTGATACCGTCTTCCGAGGCCCCGATGGTTTCTTACCAGTGCAATATTGGGATACTACTAAACTCGGCGATACTTTAGGTAAAGCAGGCGTGAGCAATCAAAGCCACGTTTTAGTCTATTCCGACGGGCGGGATATCTTGGGCTCAACCATGGTTGCTTATCTATTGGAGCGATCGGGCATTCAAAACATTGCTGTTTTGGATGGTGGGTTTGCTGGCTATAAAGGATCTGGGGAAGCGACGACCAAAGAGTTTCCCAGATACTCACAACAGCGGTTCACTGTTCGAGATAACTCATCCATTCGGGTCACACTCAAGGATGTCAAAAACTTGATTGGTAAGTCGGGAGTAGTCTTTATTGATCCCCGTCCCGGCGATTTATTCCGAGGAGAAAAGGACATTTGGGTTCGTAACGGTCATATCCCTGGCGCACGCAACATCCCTTGGCCTACTTTTACGGAAGCGGATAATGCCCAGGATGCCCTAAAAAACCCTCACAAATTGAAGCCATTGGACGATATCCGCAAGTTACTGGCAGAGAAAGGGATTAAACCCACTGACGATATCATTGTCTCCTGTAGCACTGGTCGGGAAGCCACCTTACAGTACGTTGTCCTGAAGCACCTACTGAAATATCCTAAGGTTCGTATTTACGAAGGCTCCTGGACAGAATACAGTACTACAGATCTGCCGGTTGAAACTGGGCCAGAAAAACCCATCAAGGCATAACTTCACCAGAAGATCAGACCTTGAAAGAATGTTGACCGCAACGCAGGCATTAACAGCAATGAAAACATTAAATATTGCGTGGGCAATCACCCTAGTCAGCTGCACTAGCTTAGCACTAGTTTCAACTTTGATGGTGCAACAATCCAATTCCGCTGATTTGATGAGTTGCACAACTTCCGATCCGCCCCCTAAAAATTCTACCGGGGGCAAGAACAGCTAGATTTGAGTAATTAACGCTTTGAGTCTCTTCAGGATCACGGTTTCTTGAAGAGACTTTTACTTGAAGAAACTTGTAGTAGTCCATAGGCATCTAGACTGCAATTATGAGTAGCATCACTCCTCTTGATTCATCTGACAGTGGTTTCGATCGTCCCCCCAACCAGAATCCCCAGCGCCGTTTTGCAATGATCGCATTAGCGGGGTTGGTGATGGGAATGGTTGGGTTGAGTTGTTATAGCTGGCAACAAAGTGCATTATTTTTGATTGGTGGACTGTTTGGCGTTACATTGTATCGATCGGGGTTTGGGTTTGCCTCCGCTTATCGAAAGTTGTTTATACAACGTGAAGTCACAGGAATTTACGCCCAGTTAGTCATGTTGGGTGTAGCAACGATTTTGTTTGCACCCGTATTAGCCGCAGGCTCGATCGGAGGGCAAGTAGTGAAAGGAGCTGTGGCTCCAATCGGCTTGCAAGGCATCATCGGTGCAGTACTGTTTGGCGTAGGGATGCAGTTTGGTGGGGCTTGTGGTTGCGGCACACTTTACACGCTGGGAAGCGGCAGTTTGTCCATGGGCGTGACATTCCTAGCCTTTTCAGTGGGTGCATTTGTGGCCAGTCTAACTCGCGCTTTCTGGGCTGGGTTGCCATCGATCCCCCCGATTTCCCTAGGAATGAATTTTGGGTGGCTTGGAGCAGTCGTACTACAACTAGCGGTGATCACGCTCATAGCTGTTTTCTTGCGCTGGAGCCAATACAAGGGGATTTTTTCGGGATGGCGTTCATTAGAGATTAAGTCAATTTTTCAGTTTCCAGGGACAAGGCGATCGTGGTTATCCGATCGTTGGTCATTATTTATGGGAGCCGTTTTATTAGCCATTCTCAATTGGTTCACATTAATTATCTCGGGACAGCCTTGGCGCGTGACTTGGGGCTTTGCATTAGGTGCTGCTAAAGTAGCCCTCTTTCTAGGCTGGAATCCCAATGGACATCCTATTTGGGGAACTGGGAGCGGACAGCAAGCTCTGGGACAACCCCTATTCACTGATGCCAGCATTGTGATTAACCTAGGAGTGATTTTAGGGGCATTAATTGCTGCATCTGCGGCTGGACGATTTGTGATTAAGACCGAGTGGAACTTCCCAGCCATTGCATCGACTTTAGGGGGCGGCTTTGCAATGGGCTACGGCGCATTCTTGGCCTTTGGGTGCAATATCAGCGCATTTTTTGGGGGCATCGCTTCAACCAGTTTGCATGGCTGGGTTTGGATTATTGCAGCCCTAGTGGGAACGGCAGTTGGGCTCTGGCTGCGTAGAAAACTAGGGTTCGCGGTCAATTGAGCAAGTTGTAACCATGAAGCAGAAGCACCTTTTAATCAACACTAACGACTGGCAAACCCTTTTGTTTGGACTAGTCATGGCGTTGTTACTGGGTGGAATCATTGGCCTTAATCATCAGCGAGGGGGACGATCGGCTTAATTACACTCAGTGGTGTGAAGCGGGTGAACCGCTCCATGAAAAAAGGACTTTTCAATAGGCATGTTCCGGATTGCCTAAAAAATCATTTCGATCGCAATACTCAATCATTAAGTGCACGGCAGGGCAGTGTCATTATTGTGGATAATGTGGTGCGGAAGGGGGGCATCATTGATGCAGAGAGTCGTGATGAAAATATTCAAGGTGTACGCAAGTTTAATGAGTTGCTCTCAGCAGAACCTCGCGTAAAGGCTACTGCAATTCAGACCGTTGGAAGCAAGGGCTACGATGGATTCGCGATCGTGCTAGTAATTGCAGATGAAGATTAGATGCCAAACAAGTAAATCTTCCAACCTTATCTCATCGAACAAGGATTCGACAATTTTAATGGTGCATAATCTCATTCCATAACATCATCGGCACATCATTATTATTGTTGCAACATTAACTACAGCAACGTTATCAAGACTAAATCTCTTCGAAGCCAGCACTTTTGAGGAGATTTTTTAATGTCACGAGAACTGACTCCCAAAGAATGAATGTAGAAGATTAATCACTTCTATTTATCAATATCACAATAAAGACTATTTGCTCTTATCAATTGAAGAGAATAGTCTTATATCATGGCGAAATTTAAAGCTCCCCGAGCGATATACAGCGGATTACGTAACGACAAGGAATAGATACAACGCCTGAAGCCTGTTTTGCTATGGGTTGCTGTATCGATCAGTCAAGCAAAGAGCCGTATCACTATCTTGATAGTTTTCAAGGAATAACACCATTGAATCCCTCTAACACGCTGCCATTAAAATCACAAGAAGGAGAGGATAATGAACTGGCTAGAAGGCGCATTAATGACGGGCGTTGCCGCAGCTTTCGCAACAACCTTTGACGATAATATTTATTTGACCCTGTTCTTCAGCAAAGTTGATCGAAGCTTTCAGCCACGCCATGTGGTTATCGGTGAATATGTTGGATTTACGGTGTTGGTGGGTGTGAGTTTGGTCGGTTTTTTAGGACGACTAGTAATTCCAGAAATTTGGATTGGCTTACTTGGCTTGCTCCCTGTAATGATTGGGATTAGCCAGTTGGCTACCTTAAGTCAGCAGGATCAACATACCATTCAGACGGTCAGTAGCCCACCCCAGCTTCGCTCAGAGAAATCGCATAGATCCCTTCCCTCCCTCTGGAAAACATTGCACGATCGGCAAACCTATCAAGTTTCAGCAGTCACAATTACCAATGGTGGTAACAACATTGGTATCTATGTACCTTTATTTGCAGGCAGTACACTCCCACATCTGGGCATCATTTTGAGTGTGTGCTATGCCACAGTGGGTCTATGGTGCTTCCTTTCCTATCACTTGACGCGACAACCTAAAATCGCCTTTGCAGCTGCTCGGTATGCTAGGAAAATTTTCCCTTTCATTTTGATGTGGCTAGGAATGCGTATTTTGATTGACAATGAGTCCTATCGACTTCTCTTCGCAATGAACTAACGAACTTTATCTTCTCACCAATGGTACAAGTCCTCCAGAGAACTGAGACTATAACTATCGATCGCCACCATTGATTGCAACTCAAATTCTTAGTTAATCTACCAGTATTGTAGTCGATGTTTCAAGAAGTCAGTGGGAAGTTTAATCATTAGTTGATGAGCAACTAGAATTCTAGAATAGGAACAATAATCAATTTTTCACTAACAAGAGATTCCTATATGATCCTAGCAATCACAACGATCCTAATCTCAATTTTGCTCTTCATTCTATTATGGCGAGTCATCAAGGTAAGTATTAGACTACTTTTGGTCATTGTTGCAATCATTGTAGGGCTACAATATAGCTTCGGCATTGAACCCAAACAATTATGGGCTGAGATGCAGATTCTTCCCCAAGAAGCTACTCACTTCGTACAGGGCTTGAATTGGCAAGCACTAAACTCAATCTGGCCAGATTAATTAGATTAACTGAAGTCAGCTCTCCTGCTTCACAGGCTAAATTGCATAGCTGTAGCATTTTCAGGGAGACGGGCCCAGAGGAAATGGAGTCGATGAGGCAATGGAGATGAGGGTAGAGGACGGGATGCCTCAATCAAGCAGCCATCCTCTCATTTAAGTTGGTATCGGTTGCTAATTGTCCATCCTCCATATGGACGATGCGATCGGCAATGTCCAAAATCCGATTATCGTGGGTTACCAGCAAGATGGTACAGCCCTGCTCCTTAGCCAATCTCTGCATTAATTCCACCACTTCGCGGCCTGATTTGCTATCCAAAGCTGCCGTCGGTTCGTCCGCCAGGATGATTTTGGGATGACTGACCAAAGCCCGGGCGATCGCCACCCGTTGCTTCTGGCCACCGGAGAGATCCGATGGATAATAGTTCACGCGGTTGCCCAACCCGACCTGTTCTAACATTTCAATCGATCGGCGTTTCATCTCACTTGGAGACAATCCCGGATGCACTTCTAAGCCCATCCGCACATTTTGCATGGCACTTAAACTGCTGTGTAGATTATGGGCTTGGAAAATGTAACCGATATTGCGACGGGTCATCATGCGTTTGCGATCGCTTGCGCCCCGTAATTCATCGCCTAAAATTTTGAGGCTACCTTCTTGCCCGGAACGCAGGCCCCCAATCAACGTCAACAAGGTGGTTTTGCCTGAACCCGATGGCCCGGTCATCAAAACAATTTCGCCCGCATCAATTTGCAGATTAATCTCGTACAAAACCTGCTTTTTCAGTTGGCCTTGCCCAAAATAATGATTGAGATTTTGAATGGAAATAATATCGCCCATGGGTCATACCTCAGAAAATATCAGCCGGATCAGCCGATTGTAGTTTGCGAGTCGCGATCGCGCCGGAAATCACGCACATAATGGCCGTTAACATCAAAACGGTCGTGGCACGGCCCAGGGTCATAAAAATCGGTAGTTTAGTGCCGTTACTTGCCAGGGTGTATAGCCCCAAGGCCCCAGCCACACCGGGAATAAAGCCTAAAATTGCGAGAATAATCGCCTCTTCAAAAATCACACTCAGCAAATACCCATTCCCATAGCCCATCGCCTTAAATGTTGCATATTCGGCCATGTGAGCGTTGACATCCGTGGAGAGAACTTGATACACAATCACAATCCCCACAATAAATCCCATCGTCACACCCATACTGAAAATAAACCCGATCGAGGTATTGCGTTGCCAATAGCCTTTCTCAAATTCCATGAATTGATTACGGGTCATCACAAAGACATCATTGGGTAAATGTTGCTTGAGGTGACTGACCACAACATCGGGATTGGCACCGGGTTCTAACTTCAGCATTCCCAAGGAGACACTCTGCGCCGATTTGCGCGGAAAAAGCCGCAGAAAGTTTTGATCGCTGGTGACGAGGTGCCCGTCCGTCCCAAAGGAAGACCCGATCGTGAAGGTATCGGCCAGTGTAATCGTATGCCGCTCAATTTCCGTCTTGACCAGTTTGCCTTGCTTCAAGTCAGCAATCACTTGTTTATAACTACCCCGCGAGGCTTGGTCAAAGAGAAACGTATCCGGTAATTTCACCTGATCTAGCCCTTTTGCCACCTCTGGCAATTGCAAGGCCAAAAAACTCGGTTCAAATCCTAAGACCCGAATGGCGGTTTCTTGGTGGGTTTGGGGATTTTTCCAGACGACGTTATTGATATACATCCCGTGGGCGGATTCCACCCCTGGGATATCCTGGGCTTGCAGCAAACGCCGACGGGGAAAGGTGGAGAGGTTTCCGATGTTCAATGCCTGGGGACTAAACAGGACGACATCCGCATTGAGAATGCGGTGGGTGCGCACGCTACTCTCAAACAGTGCGGCCTGAAAGCCCAACTGCATAAACATCAAGACATCAGCAAAGGCAATGCCCGACAGAGCCACCATCAGCTTGCCTTTTTGACGACTGAGTTGCAGCCAACCCAAGGGGGTACGGCGTTGGATGGCTTGAATGGGATTCAACATGCTGGCTTCATATCCTAGTGATTGAGCGCGTGAGTTACTTGTGTGAATTTAATTGCGTGAGTTGCGAGGGTAAGTTTATATTGCGTGAATTGTGGGTGCGAGTTTAATTACATGAATTGCGCGTGTGAGTTGAGTCGGTTAATTGAGTGCAATTTTGGCGGTGACTTGAGAGTTGGTGAACTTTTCAGCTTTGGCCGTCGATCGGTCATCCAAGGTAATCCGCACTTCGATCACGCGGGAATCTGTATTGGCGCTGGGATCGGTGTTAATCACGTTTTGGCGTAGCACTTTGCGACCGATTTCGCTGACTTTGCCCGTCAGTTCGCCTTCGATCGCCTCGCTCGTTACAGTGGCGGATTGACCCACCTCTAACCGTTTGACATCACTTTCGTACACTTCCACCAAGGCCGTCATTTGTTGAGTGCGGCCAATATCGACGACTCCTTCAGTGCCAATCCGTTCGCCCGCATAGGTGTAGATTTTGAGAATGACGCCATCCTGGGGGGCGATGACATACGCCTGTTCTAGGTCGGCCTGGGCTTTGGTAACCGCAGCTTGGGCTTGGGCCACTTCTGCCTGGGCCGCTTGCACATCAACGGGGCGCACTTCCGCAATGCGATCGAGGGTGGAATCCGCAGCGGCAATCTGCTCGGCTTGGGCCGTTTGGGTGCGGGCTAGTGCTGCCTTGGCCTCATTGATTTGCTGGGTGCGGCTTTCTCGCGTGCGCTCTAGGGCCGCACGGGATTCCTGGAGTTGTTTTTGGGCGGTTTGCCAAGCGAGGTGTTTGCTGTCCCGCGAGGACGCAGAAATTCCGCCCACAGTGAAGAGATTGTCGTAGCGTTCAAATTCCACCTTGGCATTGGCCACTTCCGCCTCTAATCGAGCCACCACGGCATTCTGGGCATTCAAATCCCCGGTGCGTTCGGCTTCCAGTCGGGCGACGACGGCTGCTTGGGTATTCAAATCCCCGGTGCGCTGGGCCTCTAAGCGGGCAATCTCCGATCGCTGCGCTGCAATTTCCCCGGATTTGGCCCCAGACTTCACCTGTGCGAGACGGGCTTGGGCCACTCGTACTTGCTCCTGCGCCTGCTGTAGGGCGGATTGTAGGCGCTTCTCGTTGCTGAGGATCGCAATGACATCCCCTTTCTTCACCCGATCGCCCTCCTGCACGCGCAACGCTTCGACCCGCACCCCTTCCGATCCCCCATTGGCAAACACGCTGACGATCGTGCCCGCAGGTTCTAGCTTGCCCAGCGCGGAAACGCTCCTAATTTCCGGGGCGGTTTGGGCAGCGGCTGAGGTGCTTGTTTCGGTGGGCGGAGGAGTCTGTAATACGAACCGTGTACCAAGAACCCCAATGGCCAGAGCCGCTACGCCGGTGACGATTAGGGGCTTGCTGTTGAAAATTTTCTCTGGCCATTCTTTAAATGCAATCATGGCGAACCTCTCAGGCTGGGGGCGGTAGCGGTGGTTGGGTGACAGGGTAAAAACTAAACTGTTTAGTTCAATTTCGATCTATATTAAAACTAAACTGTTTAGTTTAGTCAAGCAAGTCTCCTGAAATTCAATAAAATTCTGAGTAGAGAGTGACACAAGCCCCGTTCATCCAATATTCTCAATCCAAGCGTCTCAATCTAAGCTTCTCGATCTAAGCTTCTCAAGCTAAGTTTTATGCCTTGCTGCAACCAGTGATTTTATGATTTCTACAAAAAAGAAGGATAGGGGATCGATCGATCGCGCCCGTGACTCTCGCAAAACGGAGCAAATTTTGCAGGGGGCGATGCAGGAATTTTTGGCGAAGGGCTATGCAGCAGCCAGCATGGATCGGGTGGCGGCGGCAGCGGGGGTGTCCAAGGCCACGGTCTACAGTCACTTTACGGATAAGGAAACATTGTTTAAAACCCTGGTGCAACAGATGGCCCAGGGGAAAATTCAAGCCATTATGAGTCATCTGGATGACAGTCTCGAACCGCGTCTAGCGCTGCGGCAGTTGATGACATTGGCGATGGATGATTGCTGTGGGAGCCAAGAATTTCAGGATTTTAAGCGCATGTTGGTGGGGGTTTCTGGGCAGTTTCCTGAACTGGCTAAAGCCTTTGTCGAACATCTCAGCAAGCCGGGGATTCAAGCCTTGACGGAGTATTTAAAAAAATGCCCTGCCTTTGATTTTCCTGATCCGGAAGCCACTGCACGGGTGGCGATCGGTGCGATCGTTCACCACAGCTTGCTCCAGCACATTCTGCACGGTGCAGAAATTATTCCCATGGAGCCGGAGCGCATTGTGGCAGCCCTAGAATATTTGCTGTTCCCGCCGGACAAATCGTCCTAGCATGACGCTTACAGGGCATTGAGCTTACAGAGTATTAAGCTTACAGAGTATTGCGTTAGGGCATTGCGCTTATGGGGTTTACAGCATTCGGTTGCGATTGTGCCCTAGGTTATAATGACGTGATAAGGAAGGCATTTCTGAGGGCTTGTTATGGTCGCCGTTGTTCCCCAACCGATTTCGCCGTCACCCGTCGCCTCCAGTGTTGTCCTGTCTGGAATTAGCTGGGAAACTTATCAGGCGCTTGTTCGAGAGCTAGAATCTCAACCCAGTAAACGCCTGACCTACGACAATGGAACGTTGGAAATTTTTATGCCTCTTCCCCCTCATGAAAGCTACAGTGCTTGGAGCAATCGGTTTATCCAAATTGTAACTGAGGAGTTGGAAGTGGAAATCCGTAGCCTGGGTTCATCGACTTGGACTCGTCAGGATTTGGCGAAAGGCATCGAAGCGGATGAATGCTACTACCTTCAGAATGAACAACTCATTCGGGGAAAACTGTCGATCGATTTAGCAACTGATCCCCCGCCCGATCTTGCGATCGAAATTGACATCACCAGCCTTTCAATTCCTCGCTTACCCATCTATCAAGCGTTAGCAGTGCCAGAAATTTGGCGGTTTGATGGTGAAAAGGTCATGTTTCTAGCTTTGAATGAAGGTGAATATCAGGAAATTGATCGATCGATCGCCCTTCCCATTGTGACGCCCAGTGTTCTTCAAAACTGGCTGATGCAGGCAACAACTATGGGAGAAACGAGTTGGGCGAAGGCGATTCGCCGCTGGGTTCAGGATACCGTACAGATGGATAATTTCCAGGGACTGTGACAGCCTTACCAGTGGTCGTAACACTCACTAGTCTGTCTATTTAGAGAGAGACTACTGGGTAAATGGTTTATTCCTTTTAATAGAACAGATATTCGATTCAGATTCACTATGATGACGGCATGTCAAAGATGAGTTCCGATAAGGGAACGAGGTGAAATGATGAATCGCCCTAACAATCGCCCTAATCATAATAATTTAGACCAACCTACAACGTTAAATAATGTGCATGGTCGTCCGATTACGACCGATGAAAAAGCCTATCGTGATGGGTATGTTGAGGGACGAACTCTGCAACGGGACGTGCAATACCAACGGGAAAAGGTTGCTGAAAGCAATGGGATTGCCAACGGAATGATTATCGGTGGTGTCCTCGCCCTGGTGGTTGGCCTCGGAGCCGCCGCGATCGCCTACTACAACCGTAGTCCTGCCCCGGCACCTGTCACGTCTTCTCCCACGTCGAAAGTCATCACGCCCCCAGCAAGCCCCTCTCCTACCACCCCTGCTAAGCAGACGACAATTATTGAACGAACGGTGGAAAAAGTAGCGCCTGCGGCTCCGCCTGAAGTCAAAGTGATTGAAGTACCCAAGGCGGTTCCCGTTCCCGTTCCTGTGGCTCCTAGTGTGGCTCCCCCCAGCGCTCAAACCGCTCCTCAAGCGCCATCGAGCACTTCAGGAAATTCTAGCCCCAGTGGTTCTTCGATCGCTCCTAACTCCGATACTTCTCCCAATAACTCAAACTAAACCTAATCTAGCCTCGATCGCTATTCTGCCAGTAAATCTATTTATGTAATCTAATTGATTCCTGAAATTTCAGGATTGCATTGCCTAACCCTACTCTTTGCTATTCTCTAGGAAACTATTATGGCTGGACAAATGTGTTGGCTTAGACCCTTTGGGTCGGATGAAATGCTTTTACATCTACGCCTCAAACCATCTGACCCGTGGCAACCCTATACGGCCCTGCGGACCTTCTCCGTACCAGACTATCGGATTCCTCGCGGTTCCAAAGGTTGGGCCACGTATCAAACGTTACGACTAGCGAATTGGGAACTGGTTCCTACTCAAGATGCTTATAAATCTCTAACCTATGTAGCCGATGAATTGCAATCGTCCCAGGCCGCTTGATTTAATGTCTCAAGCTTGTCATGGGAATATTGGATTCGATTAATTGCAATCAAATTCGATTAATTGCAGTCAAAGTAGGAAGTCCGATACATTACTCCTCCTAAAGATAGAAGCAGGCCGCCTGCCGTCCACTCTCTAAATAGAGATGACACTGGCTCTAAAGTGGTTAATACTAACCCTCAGATGCTTTGAATACTTCCTGCTTTCACGTTTTAATCCCCTTGATCTGCACTACCCCGTCTGAAATAAACGTTCTAATTTATTGCTCTAAGGAGCTTCTAAATGACTGAATTTAATGGTGTTATGATGCAATATTTCCACTGGTATAACGATCCAGATGGAACGCTGTGGAAGCAGGTCGCTGACTCGGCGGAGGAATTAGCGGCTTTGGGGGTGACTTCTCTGTGGTTGCCACCTGCCTATAAGGGAACGGGCGGCGGTTATGATGTGGGCTACGGGGTGTACGATCTATTTGATTTGGGCGAATTTGATCAGAAAGGCTCTGTGCGCACCAAGTATGGAACCAAAGATGAATATCTAGCGGCTATTCAAGCGGCGCAAAAAGCAGGAATTCGAATTTATGCCGATGCGGTCTTCAACCACAAATTGGGGGCAGACGCTGAGGAAGAAGCCCAAGCGACACCGTTGAATCCTGATAACCGGAATGAAGCGATCGGGGAATATCAGACCATTAAGGCTTGGACACACTTCACCTTTCCAGGCCGGAACGGTAAGTACTCAAGTATGGAATGGCATTGGTGGCATTTCGACGCGATCGACTACAATGCCTACAACGAAGGGGAAAACGCAATTTATCTTCTAAAAGGTAAAGAATTTGATTACAACGTTGATTTAGAAAAAGGTAACTTTGATTACCTCATGGGTTGTGATCTGGATATGGATCATCCCGAGGTCGTTGGAGAATTGCAATACTGGGGCGAATGGTACGTTGATACAACCGGTGTGGATGGCTTCCGCTTTGATGCTGTCAAACATGTGAAAGCGGACTTTTTCCGGGATTGGTTGAACCATGTGAGTCATCAGGTAGGCCGAGAGTTATTCGCAGTGGGTGAATATTGGTCCTACGATGTAGAAGCGTTGCATGCTTTTCTAGAAACGACCAATGGACGGGTGACGTTGTTTGATGCGCCGTTGCACTACAATTTCCACGTGGCCAGTCAGTCGGGTTCCGACTATGATATGCGGCAGATTTTTGATAATACGTTGGTTCAGCAGCAACCCGCTTTAGCGGTTACCTTAGTTGAAAATCACGATTCTCAGCCTTTGCAATCCCTGGAATCGGTGGTTGAGGGTTGGTTTAAACCATTGGCCTATGCCTTAATTCTGCTGCGGCGTGAGGGCTATCCCTGTATTTTTTACGCTGATTATTACGGGGCGCATTACAAAGATACGGCCAATGATGGCAATGAATATGAAATTTGGATTGATTCGCACCAATGGTTGCTTGATAAATTCTTATACGCCCGTCAAACCTTGGCGTTTGGTGATCAGTATGACTACTTTGACCATGCTAATACGATCGGTTGGACTCGGTTAGGAACTGAGGAAAATCCTGGAGGAATGGCGGTGGTTTTGAGTAATGGCTCGGACGGCAGCAAGTGGATGGAAGTGGGGCAACCCAATACAACCTACGTTGATCTGACGGAACACATCAGTGAACCGATCGTGACCAATGATGAAGGATGGGCTGATTTCCGCTGCAATGGGGGTTCAGTCTCGGTTTGGGTGCCTGAGTCATCGTTGCCGACTGCCTAGCTACCTTGTAAGGCTTAGGTTGCAATTTTAAGTTGTATGTTTTGATAGCTCGCCCTGGTTATGGAACTGGGGCGATGTTCACAGCTCGTCCTACAAATTTTTTCACTTTTGTTTTTTCACTTTTGTTTTTTCACTTTTGTACGGTTGACGGACAGAACGATCGCCGCTACATTGCTATAGTTAAGCAGCACGAGAACCTTTTATCTTTGCTGCTGATACGCCCAAAAAACTAGCGCGATCGCAATGAGATTAGGCCCTCAGAACGATCGCTAAGCCCCCAAGCTGCTGAAGCCAGCATGGTGACCTGGATTGCATTTTAGCACCCCAAGCCGCCCTGTTTCGCCATGTCAGAAAACGGGGCGGCTAGCTTTTTGGGTTTTCCTCGTCCATTGACTTCACGTTTGGAGGAAACCCAATGACCCGCTATACC
>NZ_JACJRC010000047.1 GCF_014697025.1 Alkalinema sp. FACHB-956
TCGTAAGACCTTGTGTTATTCCAAATCTGTAGAAATGCTGAAGCACTCAATTCGCCTGCTACTGCATTATCTCAAATTTGGTGATGTGCCCGTCCCACAGTAAATCATATCCCTATTCAGCAACGCCTGTTGGGCTTTTCGCACGGGACAATGGCAAAATCAACTCAAACCGATTGCCATTAAAAAACATGGACGCAAGGCTGTGAGCTTGTTTCGACACGGGTTCGACTATCTCCGTCAGATAATGTTGAATCTAGCAGATATCTCTCATCGCGATTTCTTGGATGTTCTACAGTTTTTGTCCTGTACTTAGTCTAAGATGTCATATACCGTAATTCGCATTCCCCGAATACACGGCTTGCCACCACGTTTTCCAGGTTCTATTGTGATTATGTGTTGGTAGTCCATTATTAGGCAGCCTGAGAAGAAATTGTGTCCGTGGAGAGAGAATTATTATGCAGTACTAGGCTGCAATTATTTTAGACTTACAATCAGGGTTGGCTATACCCCTCTTTTGTCACATTAGTAGAAGAAAAAGCTGAAACGCGTGTATTTCAAGAGTTTTGCTCTTTTGTCATTTTCAGAGTCCTCAAACTAAAAACTGCTGATACGCAAGGGTTTCAGAATTTACTTCAGAGGGAGCAACAAAAGAGGGGTAAGTATATTTTCACCTCTCACTGATCGTTGTAACCATAGTTCAATACAGATCGAAGTCTATCTAAAAAACCCTGATCTAGGTTCATGCCAAGTTGCTTAGCTATAGCGGAAAGATCATCTAACTTCAAAGAAGAAAAGCGTCGATCGCTGATTGCGCTCCAACTAGAACAAAAGCTCGGCGAGTTATCTGAAGCGTTACACGATCGAGTTGATGGTCTAGCGCCTGAGCAGATTCGATTGTTGGCGATCGCTCTTTTCCGCTTCGAGTTGCTCAATGACCTAACAACCTGGTTAGAAAGTCGGACTTAGGGAACGATCGCTGGCGATCAAAGTGCTGCAAGTGCATTCCTCGGTGACCCGTGTCTTCGATCGGTATCCACTGATCGAAGACACGAGTGTGGATCAATTAGTTGAGATACTCCTAGTTGAGATACTCCACGACCTCTTCCGTCACAAACCGAACCTTCGGTCTCTCGGCGTACTTATCATCCGCAGCTCGATAGCCCGCCGGACAGACCACCACCGCAGAATAGCCCTTCTCCGGCAAGCCCAGCACCTCATCATACTTCGCAGGGACAAACCCCTCGATCGGACAAGTATCAATCCCCAACATCGCCGCCGTCGTCATATACTGCCCCAACGCAATATAGACCTGCTTCGCCGACCAAGTATCGACATCAATATTGCCCATAAAGCCCTTCACCATCTTGCCAAAGCCCTCTAGAGCCTCCACCGGCGTGCCCTGCACCTCCGCCATCCGTTGCACATAGCGATCGACATCTGCCCCATTCAGATCCTTCTTAATCGCCAGCACCACAAGGTGGGACGCATCCACTACCTGCGCCTGGTTCCAGGTATGGGGCAAAAGCTGCGCCCGCAATTCCGGATTCTTCACCACAAAAAACTTCCAGGGCTGCAAGCCAAAGGAAGAGGGAGCTAGTACCAAACTTTGCTCCAGCGTGTGCCAGATCTCATCCGGAATTTGCTGACTAGCATCGAACTTTTTCACCGCATAGCGCCACTTTAGTTGCTGGAGCGCGGCTTCAGGAGAAAGAGCAGCAGAATTAGCCATGGGACATCCCTAGGGTTAGTACAATTTCACCCAACAGGATAGCGCGTTCTGCTCAAAACCTGGATCTGCCATCAGGCATGGGTCGGCGTTAAAAGCACAATCTGTTGCTGTTGCAAGGCGCGTACCCGATCGAGCCCCAACTCCACCTCCGTCACAATCTCCGCAACCGTCCGCGTGGTATTGCCATCTGCCGCCTTCAGGAATTTAAACTCTGCATCACTCAGGTTAACCACTTGATAATCATAGGTGAAAATGCATTGGCTTTCCCAACCCTCCATACAGGGACTCCGTTCAGGAATCGCCTGCAACAACACTTCGTCTGAACTCCAATCCGCTGTGGTAAACGGTGGTTTGGCTAGGAAAAACTCATAATGGGTAAAGGAACTTGGATCGAGAATCTCCGCGAGGCGGTAGCGATCGCGCGGACTGAGTTGGGCTGCCCGCTCCTGCAATTCTGGGGATTGACCAATTAAGCGATCGAGGTTCCACACAGCTGGATTGGAAAAACCAACAAACTCCAACCCCGAAGCATCAATCAAGTCAAACAACGTATGCACGTTGTAATCAATTTCCTGGGGATGCACATACATATCAGCAAAGCATTCATCCCGATTATTTTCCATCGCCCAGCGTTCCTTTTCCCGTTGCCGTAAGCGATTATTCTCAGGCAGCGATGCGAAAATTTGCCGACCGACCTGCACGCCATCGCGATAGTCGCCGCGCTTGTTCCCTTGCAGCAGCCCGATCGCCTCTTGCATTAACTTGATTTCCCACCGGCCCAGCTCACCATACACAAAGATATGGAACAGGCCCCCCGGTGCTAACTTCTCCGCCAACGCCTTGATGCCCCGTACCGGATCCGGGGTGTGGTGCAGTACCCCCACGCAGTTGATCAGATCAAACTGCCCCGGCAACTGATCGACATCAAATAAACTTAAATGGTGGAACGTTGCCCGATCGCCCACGCTACGACGGCAGCGCTCCTTTGCGACCTCCAATGCCCCCGCACTCAGATCGATCCCCGTGACCTCAGCCTGGGGATTCAGGTACACCAAATATTCCGTGCCGCAGCCCGTGCCACAGCCCGCATCCAAAATCCGAATATCCTGGCGATCGGGTTGCCGTCCTGTACAAAAGTGATAGGCTGCCCGCCAATTCCAGCGCCAGTTATAGCCGATCGGCGGCTCGTCCAGCAGCGGCTCCGGTGGAAAGGGATAGGTGTTATAGAGATTTGCAACAGCAGTACTAATCGCCTGATGGTCGGTCATTGGAGGTTGAAATTGCAATAAAACGAAACATTAATCATGACTCGATCGAATCCGAGCCATCACCACTATCTCATAGAGTCCACCTCATAGAGTCCACGCATCCAATCAACTCGTCTAATCAACTCGTCTAGTGCATGCATGCCTCACCCCTGCCATGCCAAAGCCTGGGCTATTTGTTCTGCTAACTGCATCGCCTTAAAGGGTTTCGTAATGACCGCTGTAATGCCTAGGGTCGAAAACTTTCTCATGTCTGGCAGTTGCATTTTTGCCGTCATCAGAATCACCGGAATCGATCGGGTTTGAGGATCCGCTTGCAGTTGTTGCAGCGTTGATAGCCCATCCACATCTGGCATCATGACATCCAATAAAATGGCATCGGGTTGCAATTGTTTGGCCCTAGTGACCCCTTCTATCCCGGAACTAGCGGTCGTGACTTGCCAACCCGCCACTGTTTTCAGGGCTAACCGTGCTACAGCTTGGATATCCATCTCATCATCAATGATTAAAATATGTTTAGGGATGGAGCCGGTCATTGAGGGTAGCCTCCCTCCTGCGGGTCTACCCGAAGGTCAAGATTCTCTGCACTGCCCGATAGGATTGGAATGGCAAAGGAAAATCGACTGCCAATTCCGATCGCGCTTTCTAGCCAAAACGGCAGGCCATGCTGAGCCAAAATACTGCGGCAAATGGCAAGCCCCAAGCCGGTTCCTCCCTCCTGGCGGGAATCGGAGGCGTCGATCTGTTGAAAGGGTTCAAAAATCGTCTGCTGCTTATCCTCTGGAATTCCTCGACCTTCATCCTGAACGGTGATCAGCAATGCTGGCAAGTCTAGCGGAGCATAGTTCATGGAATCCTGGGATAGTAATTTATTTGCACTGTCGATGTGATCGACCCCAATCCATACCGTACAGCCCCGATCGGAAAACTTAATCGCATTACTTAGCAGATTAATTAACACTTGAATTAATCGATCACGATCGGCTAAAACTATCGTGCTGAACCATGATCCCTGGAGCGTGATGCCTGCCTGTTGTGCCATGGATTGCATCACCGCAACGGATTGGTCTAGAATCTCTGCAATATCGCAGGGTTGCTGATTCATGGCGATTTTGCCGGATTTGATCCGCTCCATATCCAGCACGTCATTAATCATCCTGACTAATCGATCGGTATTACTAGCTGCAATGGTCAGCATTTGTTGGGCTTCTTCACATTGCAAGGAAAGTTTCCCACTGGCCAATAAATCCAAGGCTCCCGCGATCGCGGTTAAGGGCGTGCGCAGTTCATGGCTGACGATCGAGACAAATTCACTCTTGAGGCGATCCAATTCCCGGCGATCGCTAATGTCCCGACCCACGGCTTGAATTTCGATCATTCTGCCGGCTGCGTTAAAAATGGCGCGATCGGTCCACTGCTGCCAGCGAATCTCCCCGGAGGGCAGGATGACTCGGTATTCCATCTGCACCATGGGACAGCTTAGACTGAGTTGCGCTAACTGCTGGGTCAGCAGTGCCTGATCCTCCAGCGGTACTAGGGGAATAAAGGACTGATTGAGCAGGGCCTCTGCCTCCTGGCCGAAGTAACGGCAGTAGGCCGGATTGACAAAGGTTAACGTGCCATCGGGGCGAAACCGACAAATCAGTTCCGTCTGATCCTCAACAATGGCGCGATATTGGGCTTCCCGTTCCTGCAACCTTTGGTCAGCCAATTTCCGATCCTGCAAGTCCAGAACCGTCGATCGGCTCATGATGTAGTTGCCGTGATCGTCAAAAATGGCCGTCGCATTGATCAAAATCGGAAACGTACTGCCATCCTTGCGTTGCATCCAGAATTCCGCATCCTTAATCCAACCGCGCTGCTTCAGTAATTCAAAGGACTCTAGCCAATCGGCGACGCTTTCTGGCGCAAGCAATTCCGTAAACTTCTTGTGATCGAGCACTTCGTAGCGGTTGTAGCCCAGCATGTTGAGTTCCGTATCATTGAGCATCACCACGGTGCCGCTCGCATCCACAGAGTGATAGCCGCAGGGGGCGTTGTTGTAGAGGTCTTGGATGGCTTCGATGTATTGCTGTAAGGCCAGCTCGGTTTGGTGGCGAACTTGGATTTGCTGGGTCAGTTTGGCATTGATCGACTCCACTTGCTGGGCCGATCGCTGACTGGTCTGGACTAACCGCAAGGCCCAGACCATGAGGATCGTCACACTGGCTCCCACCCCCACGATCGTCCAGACAATCAAGCGTTCATCCTGGGGACTGGCCAACGGGGTGAGCGATCGCCAGAGGTGCCAAAGGAGGAACACCACTGTAACGCCCAACAGCCAAGGGAGTACCTCAGCGAGATTGGGAACCCAGGGGCGTTGAGTATTGGATGGACTCAGTAACCTTGGCATTGGAAACCTCCTATAAATTCACGGGAGTTTCCCGTTGCCATCGCGCTAGAGGAGCCGATCGGTTTTGCCGGAGAGATCGTTTAGCGATCTGATACAAGCTGGGCAAGTCCTGGCCATCGTGGGGAGCCGCCGCCAGTCCAATATTTAAGACAATGTCCACCGGCGTATCCTGCTCCGCACCATAAAACTGTTGGTGGAGGGCTTGCACCACCTCCCTTAACCGGCGCATGGCTTCGATGGCTGTAGTGCCATACATGCCAACCACAAAGTTTTCGGTGCCCCACCGTCCCACTAAGTCCTCGCTGCGGAAAGTGCTCTTCAGCAAGCGCCCGCAGTGCTGTAAGACCCGATCGCCCATGGCAAATCCGTAACGCTCATTGATCAAGGCCAGCTGATCCACTTCCACTAATGCAAAGCAAAACGGTTTGCTGTGGCGTTCCGACAGGGCCAAAAATTTGGTCAATTCTTCGCTGGCTTTACGCCGATTGGCCACTCCCGTTAACGGATCGATCTCTGCCAGGCTCTGTAACAACCGCGATCGCTCCAGCCGATTCAGAATTCGAGTCACCAATTCTGGCCCCGCAAAGGGCTTGCTCACCCAGTCATCGGCTCCCGCTGCAAAGCCTCGGTGCATCATTTCTGCATCCCGGCGACTGGTCAGGAAGAGGATGGGCAGACCACTCCATTGCGGTGAGTTGCGAAGGGTTTGACAGAGGCTGACGCCGTTGCTTTCTGGTAAGTCAACTTCCAAGATCAGCAGGTGGGGGGTATGTTCCTGTAACTTGGTCCACAGATGGGCGGGTCGATCGCAGGTAATGACCTGGAATCCCCACGGTTGCAACAGCGTTTCCAGGGCCCGCAAGGTGTTCCCATCGCTATCGACGACCATGACAGTGGCTGTGGTCGTCTCAGACTGGTGGGGCAGGGGAATCACCATTTCTTCTAATCCCGCCAATGGCTCGGTGGCAGCGGAGTCAGGGGTTAGCTGCTCGGCCCCGGAGGGACTGCTATGGGAAGGGGCGGGACTCCAAGCTAGCGTCACTTGCTCAACGATTCGGCGCAGGGTTTGGACTTGGTATTCCAGGAGCTCGATCGAAAACGATTGTGCTGTGCATCCCCCTTGGAAGGCTAATTCCACCTGTTGGGCAATGGTTGAACCGTCATCGGCTCCAAACATGCCCAACGTCCCCACTAACTTATGGGCCTGTTGACTGGCTTTTTCTGCGAAGTCTGCTTCTAAACGTCCCTGGCGCAGGGCAGCGATCGCTTGCTCCAGAACCACTAGGCGGGTTTCTAATTTAGGCCGAGATTGTTGCCAGATTTCGCCCATCCCCTGCTGTAAGGGGGTGGGGGGCTGCTGCTCCAGGGAGGGGGAGAATGGAGCCCCAGGGCATAATGATGGCGGATTGTCCGCTGGGACATCTTTTGAAATCTCCTTTGAGATCTCCTTCGGCGCACCCTCAAGACGATTGGGGGGCGTGCGTAGCCGATAGCCAATGCCATAGACGGTTTCGATCGGGTCGGTGGCAATTCCCGCTTTTCTCAGCTTATGGCGCAATCCTTTGATGTGCGATCGAATCGTATCCTCGGTGGGCGGGGTATCCAAGGCCCACAGGTGATCAATGAGGGCACTGGAACTATAAATACGTTGAGGGTTTCGTAGCAGCAGTTCCAGTAAGCTGTATTCCTTGGGGGTGAGTTTGAGGGGGCGCTGTTGCCAAGTGACAATACAGGTGCTGGGATCGAGTTCCAAGTGATCCCATTTCAAGGTTGGAGGTAAAACCGCATGGCCCCGGCGCAACAAGGCGCGTACCCGTGCCAGCACTTCTTCAACATCAAACGGTTTCGTGACGTAATCATCAGCGCCTGCATCCAGGCCGCAAACCAAACTCGTGCGAGTATCCTTCGCCGTCATAAACAGAATCGGGGTGGAATCTCCCTGCGATCGTAGTTGTTTACAAAAGCTCAGGCCATCAAGTTCTGGTAGTACCACATCCAGCAAGATGAGGCTGTAGCTCAAACTACTCGCAAAATCCCATCCCAGTCTGCCATTATTGGCAACGTCAACGACATAATGCTGTTCAGTTAACGCTGTACTCAGCGTTTCTGCAATGAGTTCATCATCTTCAACAATCAGAATTCTCATGGTGAAAGCACCGCAGATGAATTGCGTAAAATTTGAGGGCGTGGGGGCAATGCTAGAGTATGGGCAACTGGAAAAAAATATATTAGCTTAGACGCAATCTAGGCACTAGATACAATGTTTTAAGTTAATGATTTGAGGTCGCTGATTTTAAATCATTAATCTAGACTACTCTGAATCGATCGCGCTAGACACCCAGACGCAATGATCGACGGTGGAAAAGAAGGGAAATAATTGGTGATTCCAAGTGAGAAATGTTAAATAACAAGTTAAGCCCATTGAATTTTAGTTAAACCCATTAAACCAACATTACAAGAACGTGAAGAGCACCCGTAAATATAACTCTTAGTAGAACAACCTCAAGTTGATACCGCCTTTTACCTAGTTCTGATTACAGAATGTTTGCAGTTGGCTTACAAGAAGTTGATGATCGACACAGTCGATGACAAACTAGTCGATGACAAATCAGGTAATGACAAATCCATCGATGACAAACTAGTCGATGACAAGCCAGGAGAATCTGAGTCCATGAAATACCTGAAATAATAAGTATCTCTGTGTAACACTTTGACCGATCGCCCACCAGAACGCAAGTTAGATTTGACACTTTCTAAAACTGTCCTATTCCAAGGTCCTCATTTCCCGATCGCGACCGATTTGATCTGAGAACCGGGGGAAACGAGAGGCCGTTACTTGCAACAGGTCACGGCAGAATGGCAGGATTTCGGTCAATTCCGGCGAATTCATAGACGCATTGAGGGTTCCAGCAATGCCTGAATCTCCGGCTCATGTGATTTTTATCCAGAGAAATGCTGAGCGATCGGATCCTCAAAAAGAGTAGGGGATCCGTATAAATGTGAACAAAATGATACTGAACGCGAGGGGACCGAACGAAGCTGTCGGTAAAGTAGAGCACCCGTTGAGGTGGTAGAGCACCCGTTCAAAAGCATGCGCGAACCCTTCTCAGAACGCGATTCTCAGAACGCCTCAGAACATGAGGGAGTGACGAAAGCCCAGGAGGATGGCGATCGCTGCCTTCCTGGCCTAGAATCATTGGTTTTGCAGAATCGGCAGGGGATTCGGAGGGGGCTGGAGTGAATCCGCTAAGGATGTCATGATTGCAACAGGGCTCCACTCGATCCCTTAAGGGCTTAACACAGTGAATCGTAGGTGAAATTCCGACCTAGAGCCGTTATTGTGGATACAACTGAGCAAAATTGGCAATTCATCTTCATTCATTCTTGTGTGAAGGAAGGGTTACATTTTTCCTGGGTAGACATGACATAATTGATGGCCTAACGGAAGGATGGCCTAACGAAAGTGACCGCCTTGCTATGATTGGGCAACGCTATGATTGGGCAACTGCTAGCAGATCGATTCCAAGTCACCCAGATTGACGAGGCAGGAACGGGTTTTCTTGCTTCAGATACCCATCGTCCGGGTTATCCCAGCTGCGTGATTCAAGTTCTGCAAATGCCCACGGGTAATCCTCAAGCTTTTCAGATTGCTAAGCTCATCTTAGAGCAGCGGGTGGAAGCGATCGCTCGGCTTGGCAAATACCCCCATTTACCTGGCTTGTTAACCTTTTTTGAGCGAGATCAGCAGATCTATTTGGTCGAAGAGTTTGTGGCAGGGCACCCCCTCAGTCAAGAATTGCAACAACCTCTACCAGAGACCCAGGTGATCCAGTTGATGTTGGAACTGCTGGATATCATGGTCTTTTTGCATCGCCATGATGTGATTTTGCGAGGGCTCCATCCCGATAATCTGCTCCGGCGACAGTCCGACGGCAAGTTAGTGCTGATTAATTTACTGGTCTTACCCGTCAAAGGGCGCACCCAGTTTAATAATGCATCCGTTCCCGATCCAAGACCCTATCTGCCGCCGGAGCAATTAGCCGGGAACCCGCTGTTTAGCAGCAATCTCTATTCGGTGGGTATGATTGCCATGCAAGCGCTGACGGGGGTGGGCGCGGACGCGCTGCTACTGATCAAACCAAACTGGCAAAGCAAAACGACCGTCAGTCGCGATTTGGCAGAAGTGATCGATCGCTTAACCTTAGCCAATCCCAAGCAGCGATATCCGTCTGCCATGATTGTGCGTCGTATTCTGAAAAGTTTGCTGATGGAGGAAGATCCCACCACCGATCTTCCTCCCCCCAGTCCGCCTCGGCGATCGCCGGGAGCCTCCACCGAACCCCCTCCGGAGACAGGTTCCTCGACACCCGCTCCCAACCAGTCCCACTCGGTCAATGGGCATTCCAGCCCAAAGGGTGGCAGTGCAGATTCCCAGTCGGTGGGGGCGATCGCCCAGGTGACCTCCCACGCAAATGGCTCCACCGCCAACGGCCATGCCAGCTTACAAGCGGGATTATTGCGGCAGGGAAAGTCAGTCAGGCCGCCCGTTGGGGCAGCGGACAGTGCCCAGATGCCGGATCATGTAGCTTCCCCGGCGTCTAGGGTGGCGGCTGGGGGAGGTACTGAGTTGGGGCAACCGGTCGTGGGGCAACCGGTCGTGGGGCAACCGGTAGACCGCGTAGACCGCGTAGACCGCGTAGACCGCCCGCCGGGGGCGATCGTGGGAGTTGAACCCACCGCTTTGCAACTCGATCTCAATCCGGCGGCTCCGTTGGTGGCACAGCCAGAATCGGCCAGGTTGGAATCGGTCAGGTTAGAACCGACTCAGTCTGCGGTGACGCCCCTCCAACCAACCCCCGCGATCGCAGCTCAGCCCCTAGCCCACCCGCCGCATCATCCCGGTTCCCGTCAGCCGCCCAATTGGCCCCCGGCTCCACCGATCGAGCCTGCCTCGTCAGCACCCTCAGCGCCTGCGCCGCCCGCTCCCCCCCGACGTTGGCTCTCTTGGGGGCTGGTGGGGTGGATCTTAGCGGGTTGTTTTGGACTGACAACGGCGTGGCTGGGATGGCGCTACCAAATTCCCCAGGGCTGGCTGGCTGGGTACTTTCGTCAAGCGGGACTCAATCAAAGTCTACGAGGGAACTATCGAGCAGCCCTGCAAAGCTACGATCAATCGTTGACTTGGTATGGGGCTGACCCTGAGACGTTCTATGCCCGTGGGGTTGCCTTTTATCGGTTGAAGGATCTGCGCCGAGCCCTGGAAGACTTTACCCGTGCTATTCAGCTCAATGGCAGGGATGCCCGCGCCTTTTTCCAACGGGGCAATATTCGCCTGAGTCTGGGGGATCCGCAGGGAGCCGTGGGGGATTATAACCAAGCGATTCAGTTAAACGGCGAATTGCCGGAAGCCTATGTGCAACGGGGGCAAGCGCAGTCGGCCTTAGGCAAATCGGGACTGGCCCTCAAGGATTACAACAATGCCATTCGCTTAGAGCCGAATTTGGCAGCGGCCTATATTAATCGCTGTCTGACACGATCGAATCTGGCCGATCAACCCGGAGCCATTTCCGACTGTACCCAAGCCGCCAGCATTGACCCCAACTTAATCTCGGCTTACCAAAACCGGGGCTTGTCCTACCATCGGACGGGCAATCTCCAGCAGGCCATGGCGGACTTAAATGTGGCGATCAAGTTGGATGGAGAAGACGCCAAATCCTATTACCAGCGGGGGTTGCTCCGGATAGACTTGGACGATCGGGAAGGGGCAATCTCAGACTTCAATACCGCCATCCAGTTTCGGCCCGATCACGCCTTTGCCTATTACCAGCGGGCCTTGGTGCGATCGCAATTGGGCGATTCCGATGGCGCGATCGAAGACTTGGAGCGGGCGGCGAAGTTCTGTTTGGATCAAGGCATGACGGGGTGTTACCGAGATGCCCAGTACCAACTCAAGCGGCTAAAAAATACGGTGGAGTAGTCCGTTGCATGGATTTACTGGCTCGCGCCCCCCAGGCTAGCCCCAGGTCTTGACGTTGGGGGAGGGGGATTCTCCACTGGGTTTGGCGATCGCGGTGGCTAGCAGGGTATTGCGTTTGAGGTTTTGTTCAATATTCTGGATCATAATGCGCAGATCAGAATGTTGTGGCTGGGTATACAGATCGGCCAGGACCGTGCTGACCTGTTCAATCCGCCGCATTAACTGGCGTGTGGTGTGAATCGTTGATTTCTGATCGGCGGTGAGCAACGGTGCTTCGGGGAGGGCCAGCTCCGCCTGAATCAAGTTCTCCAACTGCGCTAACACTTCGTCAATATCGCCCACTTGCTGAATTAACGTTTGGGTGGAATTTGCCCCTGCTTGGGCAATTTGTGCCAGTTCAGCAATATTGCCTTTAATACGGTGTAGGGTCTGCCCCATGTGGCGATCGGCTTCGGCGGTCTGATTGACTAAACGGGTAATGTCGCTGATCACTTGGCTAAAGCCCTCAAGCCCTTCCCCACTAAAGCGATTCACCAAAATCGCGGTGTGCAGGCCCAGAAATCGGGCTTGTTTACTGACCTGCTGAATTAAGCTGGAGGTGGTGTGTACCGTTTCCACATCCTTGGCTAAACCAACACTGGTGTGAATCAGGCGATCGGTACTGTTGCCAATCTCAGAAACATTGTTGAGGGTCTGTTGGACAACTTGACGGATGCGGGAATCCAGCAGTGTCTGAAGCGTCTCTAAACGTTTGTGTAGTTGTTTAACTTCATGGTTTTTTTGACAAAGTTGGGTTTGTTGGCGCTCTAAGTGCTGTTGATGGTTCTGGAGCACAAGGTTACGCACCTCGATCGTTTGATTGGCTTCCGTTAACTCTTGGCGCAGCTGGGCGATGGTGTTCTGGCAGTTCAGGAGTTGTTGTTGCTGGGTGGTTTGAATCTGTTGCGCTTGCAGTTGGGCTTGTGCCTGAAATTGCGCCTGGGCAATGACCAAATCGCGCAAGTCCACCAGGCGTAAACTGCCATCCCGAAACTGTAAAACCAGGGGATCAAGGGCCATGGGGGATGGGCGTTTCAGGGCTTGCTCAGCAGCTTCGGGAATACTACAGATATCGGACACAATCAGCGGCGGAGCCTGATCTAAGGACAGCAATTGCTGAATCGGCATGGTTTTGGCAAAGGGCCGCTCCAGCATAATCTGTTCGAAAAAGGCCGATCGGGACAGCACCGCCAGCAGTTCCCCCTGATGCATCACCAAGACCCCTGGCAGTTGGGGCCGTGCCTTAAACTGAGTCACCACGACGGAAAGCGGCGTCGTGGGTAAAACTTGAAAATCGTGGAGAGGCAGAAAACCAACTGTGCTGGTGGGCACAACAGGAGATGCAGACGACATATTCATGGAGGAACCCCCGCCAGTCGGGCTAACGGTTCGTGACGTTAACTAAGTTTTTGAAGACCCGAGCCTGAATATAGAACACAGTGCCTAGAATATAGACCACAGTTTTGCAAAACCGACGTTGAGTACACCCCAGGCAAACCCATCCCATGGCGGCGATTCCTTGGCAACCCGCGATCGCAACCTCGTTAACCACCTGGGGAAACCTCACTGTCTGCAAAACCTTCATTGCCTAACAGGTTAACCCCTAGCAGCGCGCTCAATGCTTGCAAAATCTTCATTGCAAAAGCGGAAAAGTGGAATTTGCGTTCAAACCGATTGATGGAACGATTGTGCAATGAACGATCGGATATTCTCCGTGTGTCAAATATGACATCACCAACAGAGTATCACACACTTTCTACTTGCAGCGTAGCAAAAATTTGCATAAGTCTGCGAAACCTGGGGACTGCCTCAGGGTTTCTGAAGGCTTCTGGGATAGGAGTCCATCCGATCGGGCGATGAGCGCCTACAATGCCAATATTCATCCATAGACTGCTCGGTCAGAGGTGCAATGCTGGGAGAGATTAAGGGAGGCCGTTATCGGATTATCCAAAGCTTGAGTGCAGGGGGCTTTGGGCATACCTATGTGGTCGAGGATTTGCAGCGTCCGGGCCATCCCCAGTGTGTCCTGAAGCAGTTTCGCTTTACCAGTCCTGATCCAACCCTTCTCCAGCAAGCCCAACGAATGTTTGGCCAGGAGGCCGAAACGTTGGAGAAATTGGGCCGCCACGATCGCATTCCCCAATTGCTGGCTTACTTTGAGGAGGGGGGAGAGTTTTATCTGATCCAGGAGTTAATAACCGGGCAGCCCTTGACCGCTGAAATCACCCATGGCCGCCGACTGAGTGAAGCCCAGGTTGTGGATCTGTTGCAGGATGTGTTGGAAACCTTGGTCTTTGTGCATGATCACGGCGTTATCCACCGCGATCTCAAGCCGGATAATCTAATGCGTCGCTCTACGGACGATCGCTTGGTTTTGATTGACTTTGGTGCGGTCAAAACCCAAGATGCCTTTCAGACTCCGGTGGGGATAACGCAACCGCCGACCCTGAGTCAGTTTTCTCCGAGCCAACCTGACATGAGTCAGCCCAGTATTCCCGTCTATACCTCGGGCTATGCCGCTTCGGAACAATGTTTAGGAAGACCTCAATATAGTAGTGACTTGTATGCCCTGGGGATGATCGCCATTCAGGCATTGACAGGTCAGCATCCGGCCCATTTTCCCAGCGATGCCCAGACGGGAGAACTGATTTGGCACGATCGGGTGCAGGTGAGTGCCGGATTGCGGGATCTGTTAGATCAACTGACGCGATTTCATGTACGCGATCGCTATCATTCTGCGCGGGAAGCCTTGCAAGCTCTAGGCCATGTGCAGTCTAGGGAGGAAGATCAGACCGCCATGCCCCGATCTCAACTGTCCCGATCGCAACTGTCTCGATCTCAATTGCAGCCTCAAGCCCTAGATGTGTCAGATCGCGGCACCGGCGGGATCTCCACCCAATTGGATCATAATTCGCCCACGCGGTTGCAACACCGGCGGCTCCCTTGGCGGACGATCACGGGGGTGGGAGCCGTCACGGGGGCAGGGGTGGCTACGACGGTGTTTCTGGGATGGCCCCAGGCTTGGTTTGCGCGGCTCCAGGTGCAGCCGTCCCTCGCCCCAACTAACCCAGCATTGCAGGAACAAATTGCTAAACGGGTCAGCAGGGGCGATCAACTTTTATTCAGTCAGGATGTGCCGTCCGCCAAGGTGGAGGCCGTAGCCCATCTGAAGCGGGGCAATGTGGCAGCGGCGATCGGGGGGTTGGACAAGGCCAGACAGCAGGCTCCCGCAGATCCCGAAACCTTAATTTATTTAAATAACGCCCGCGTGGGGGCAACCCCGGCCTACACCATTGCCGCCGTCGCCCCGATCGGCAGTAATCCCCAGTCGGCCCAGGAGTTATTGCGGGGGGTGGCGCAGGCCCAATGGCAACTCAATCAGTCCGGGGGCTTGGGGGGAAAGCCCCTCAAAGTGACGATCGCCGATGACCAAAATCAAGCGGACACGGCTCAGCAAATTGCCCAATATCTAGTGGCAGATCCCAATATTTTAGGCGTGGTGGGCCATGGCACCAGTGATACCTCATTGGCCACGGTGGAGGTTTATCAACAGGCCAGTATGGTGGCAATTTCGCCCCTGAGTTCAGCGGTGCAACTGTCCGGTATCAGCCGCTATTTCTTTCGCACCATGCCCAGCGATCGATTGCCAGCTAAACAATTGAGTGAATATCTCTTAAATCAGTTAAAGAAACGCAAAGTTGCTATTGCCTACAATTCCAATAGTAAATATAGCCAATCTTTAAAAGCAGAGATTAAAAACTCTCTTTTCTATGGTGGACGTGGTGAAGTAGTTGCAGAAATCAACTTTAATCAACCGGATTTCAATTCGGTGGAAGCGATCGCGCTCATGGCTCAGAAACAAGCAGAGGTGCTGATTTTGGCCAACAGTAGCGATGCTAGCGATCGCGCCTTGTTACTGTTACAGGCCAACCAAAATCGCATTCCGTTGCTGGCGGGCGATGCGATGTATTCCAATAAAACCTTGCAAATGGGCGGCAAAAATGCGCAAGGCATGGTTGTTGCGGTACCGACCCAGCAGGTGGGCTTAGAAAAGTCCAACTTTCAAACCCAGGCCAATCGCCTTTGGCGGCGGGACGCGACGTGGCGCAGTGCCCTGGCCTACGATGCCACGATCGCCCTGAGTCGCGCGATCGTCCAAGCTCCCACGCGCCAGGGTATCCAAAATGTGCTCGCGAATCCACAGTTTACGGCCATGGGATCCACTCGCCCAGTTCAGTTTTTACCCACGGGGGATCCCCAAGGGGCAATTCAGCTTGTGCAGGTGTGGCCGAAGCGGGGCGGACAGGGTTATGAGTTTCGATCGCTGCAACGGGATACCGCCCGTTCTGCCTCTAGGTAACCTCCAGTGCAGTGACACCTAGTGCAGTGACACCGGGCCAACCGACAAAATCCAATTACCGACAAGATAAAATCACCGACAAAATAAAAGGACAGGCTTATAACAAGCCTGCCTGCCTTCGTCATTCATTCACCTGTGATAACTAAGGTAAGGGCTTGGTTTGTCATCCCTGTGTTGATCGGATGAAGTCCTCGTGACGGGCACAAAATCTCTGAAAAGCCTGTCCTACAGCTCTATACAGTACGTCATGGAGCGTGTCATAGAGTCATATTCGTGAAATGAGATCGTGAACTGAATGTCATACCCGCTGCCTATCTTAAAACTAGGCTCGCCGATCGGGGATACTGGGCGATGCGGCTGATCTCAACGACAGGATCCCTACCCCTGCACCCAATTGCTAGACTGAAGCAAGGAGTATTACAATCCCATGACTATGTTGAACCCACAGCCAGAATCCGAGCATCCAGGATCTAAATTTGCGTTTAAAAAGATTGCGCTATACGCAACCTTACCCTTCATTGGTGCGGGGGCAACGTTGTTGGGTGGACGACTGTTGGCTCCCCCCCCGTCGGCGGTAGCGCAGAATTCCAGTCCCGCGATCGTGGCCCAAAATCGTACCGGGGCGATCGCAGCGGCGGGAGACAACTTTATTTCTACAGCGGTGGAGCGGGTTGGCCCTGCGGTGGTGCGGATTAATGCTTCTCGGACAGTGAAGACTCGGCGACCTGAGCTATTTGACAGTCCCTTTTTCCGCGATTTCTTTGGGGATGTGCCCAATACGCCGTCCCAGCGTGTAGAACGGGGAACCGGATCGGGCTTTATTTACAATAAGGATGGCTTGGTGTTGACCAATGCCCACGTTGTGGACGGTGCGGATACGGTGACGGTGGTGCTGCGGGATGGTCGGGAATTAAAAGGTAAGGTTTTGGGGGCCGATCCCCTGACGGATGTCGCGGTGGTCAAAGTGGAAGGCTCGAATAATTTGCCGACGGTGCAATTGGGTGATTCCGATAGCCTGAAACCGGGAGAATGGGCGATCGCGATCGGGAATCCCTTGGGCTTAGATAACACGGTGACTGCGGGGATTATTAGCGCAACGGGGCGTAGCAGTGCCCAGGTGGGGGTTCCGGATAAGCGCGTGGGCTTTATTCAAACCGATGCAGCGATTAATCCCGGTAATTCTGGTGGGCCGCTACTCAACCAACGGGGTGAGGTGATTGGGATGAACACCGCCATTATTGCCAGTGCCCAAGGGCTAGGGTTTGCAATTCCGATTAAGACGGCCCAACGGATTGCCGATCAGTTGATGGCCAATGGGAAGGTGAACCATCCCTATTTGGGCATTCGTATGACGACCTTGACACCGGAACTGAAGAAGCAGATCAATGAGGATCCCAATAGTAATGTGATGGTGGATGAGGATCAGGGAGTGTTGATTTTCCGAGTGGAACGCAATTCGCCAGCGGCGAAGGCGGGCCTGCGGGCGGGAGATGTGATCAAGAAGATTAATGGTAATGGGGTGACGACTGCGGATCAGGTGCAGCAAGCGGTGGAAAGGAGTTCTGTGGGCGGTACGTTGCAGATGGAAGTGCGGCGGAATGGCCAAACCCAAACGATCGCGGTGCAGCCCGGTGCTTTCCCCACCCGAACGGCGCAGAACTGACGGTTGGTGATTCCCAGGTTGTTGGCGATCCCACCGTGGGTGGGGCTGTATTTTTAGTGTGCAATTGGGATTTGCATAGGACTTCAATAGAGATACTTCAATAGGATATTAGGAGAGGCTCGATCGGGCCTCTTTTTTTTAGCGTTGTAGGTCTCTTTCTCTGGCTCATTGCGGAATGATTGCGCTGTAGGGCGTATCCATTTGAGTAACCTGACATTCCAGGGTGAGTGTCGTGATTACACTGTAAGGGTCCTCTGCAATTGCGAATCTATTTCCCTACTTGGATATTGAGGTGTTTTATGCCATTGCAAGTTGTTAATCGATTAGCAATCACAGGTCTTGCGACAGTGTTGAGTTCTGCAATCATTCCTCCGGCTTCTGCGCAAGTATTACCCCCGTCAGTGACCTGTCAGGTGACAATTCCGATCGAGCAAGGGGCCAGTCTGACCTATCGTTTGACGGGGGCTTTTCCCGATCGGGTGCCACCCAATACGCCCCAAAATCCGGTGGGCAGAACGGTAACGATGACGGTACAACGCCGAGATCGATCTGGAAAAATTCAAACTTGGCTCAATCAAGCGAATGTTGAAGATTACGAACAGGGTGCGCCTGATGCGGATTATTCTAAACTGCCGTTTACGGGAGACTTTCGGGGGAAACCGAATGATGGTTTTCGATTATATCGGGTGAATGCTGCGGTGAATGGTCTGTATGTCAGTTTGCGTCCGACTAAGGGGCAACCCCAAAAGATACAAATTATTCATTATTTAAATGCTAAGAAATTTGTGCGATCGGAGGCGGGGCAATGCCAATCGGATGCGGCAGTGATTAAAACGTTGGCTCCGCTCCAGCAGGCACTGAAGGCAAAAGACTGGGCGTTGGCCGATCGGGAAACTCGACGGTTGTTAGATCCCTCGTCTGTTTCGTTGAAACCGTTGCCGGAAATTAAGTTAACGCCGGAATTAATTCGGGCGATCGATCGTGCTTGGATGGATGCGAGTAATGGGCGATTTGGTTTGACGGTGCAGGCGAAACTGTGGGAGTCGATTAAGGCGAAGTCGCCCAAGGATGAAATGGTGGCGATTAATCAGTTCCGCGATCGGGTGGGCTGGAAGTTGATGCAACCGCGTAAGGAAAATGATTTTCTGAGTAGTGATTGGTTAAATGAATCGGAACTGAATTACTCGGAGAAGGCTCCTGTGGGGCATTTGCCCTGGATGGGGGTGTCTGATGCGGTGGTGTATGGGCTGGCGGCTCCTAGTGATGGGTCGCACTGTGGCAGTTGTCATACGGATGCAATGCAGTTGCGCAATGAACGCTTCTATGGCTATCTGCCTCGGCTGATGACGCGGGTTCAGGCGGCATTGTAGGTTGTTGCTGCTGCTGCTTTGATCGAAAACCTGGGTGACATTGTCTGTAAATCCAGTCTATAAATCCAGTCTGTAAACCCAGGTTTTGTTTCGTAAATTTTTTTTGATGGGGTTGACTTTGCTGGGGTTTGTTCGTAGGCTATTCAGTCATAGCGAGATCCGTGGACATCCTTCTATCAGTTGGGTTGACGATTGACGGTACGGCATGAAGCACGGAATCGCTGGGATCCAAAAATTTAGGGCACTACCCTTCGTTGCGGGCACAACTCGGGGTAGCTATTCCCCCTCGCTGATCCAGCAGCAAGGAGGCTTGATGAGGATTTTAGCATCTGACCGAGCCACTCTTGTTTGTGATGTCAAACGGGGTGGCTCTAAATTTTTGGGCTTCTTACCACCTCTCAACAGGAGAAGCTCAATTATGGCAAACGGTTCTAGCGATCGGAGCGATCGCACGGTTCAACCTGAGAAACAACGCTTACAGATCCACTTAATCGGTCACAAGGAGTTTGTGCAGGACACGATTAATCAATTCCATGCGCATCGGATTGCAGACAGGATTCACTGGAGTCAGCCGATGAAGATCGTGCATTCGGATGGGCAATACATCAGCATATTGAGTCGCGAACGTCTGCGTTAACGGTTTAAGTATCGGGGTTCCGCAGGCTCATTAATGCTCTCATGGACTGCGGACACTACAATTTCAAAACACAATCTGCTGCGATCAACAGTTGGTGATAAGTATCCACAAGAATTCGTTTTTATTACAACAAATAGCGTAACTTTAGATTACGCAATTAGACCAATGTGAGCGGCAACAATCTGCCACTGGCCACTCGTGGTCACCGCCCACACACGGGTATAGCGTAGGTTGCCATTGGTGGGATTGCCATTGTAACTTCCTACCACCTGCATCCGCACAGACACGATCGCTGCTTCACCATGGACTTGAATTTCTTGTTCCGAGGGTTGCAGTTCATCGATTTTGAAGGCACCGGAGGTATGGGCTGCGAGATCATCCTGTTTGGTCAACCGTTCGCCGAGGTGGCTAGTGATGATGATGTCAGGAGCTAGCAATTCGTCTAAGACCGCCACATCCGAGGCCAGCATCGCCTGTCGCAGTCGTTCTTCCAGCGCAGAAATTTGCACTTCGATCGTTGAATTCATTGAGTTAGCCATGGGTAACCTTTACTGACCAGCGTTGCTTTCAGTATAACGAGGCTATCTACTAGGTATGAGGATTTCCAAGACTTTACGGGGGAAGACACTATTGTGTGCCCAAGCTTCCCACAGCTAAAACTGACGGCAATGCAAGTGCTCAGGGCAGGAGAATCACATCAGGGGAAACAAGTAGTAGCAGAATTAAACCCTGTATTACTAGAACATGACCCGATCGCCCAGTTTTTGTAGCTTCTTCGGGGTCATACCGGGAATCTGCGCTAAATCTTGCAATCCTCGCAAAGGCCGTTGCTGACGGGCCGCTAGAATGCGTTCCGCTGATTTTTTGCCAATTCCCGGCAACTGATCTAACTCCGCCACCGTTGCAGTATTCACATTCACCCGCCCCGAGGCATCGATCGAAGATTTCACATGCTTACAATCGTCCTGCTGTTTGGCGATCTTCTTCTGTAATGCAGGCGGTACCCCCAAGGTCACTGATTGCATCAACCGCTCAAATTCCCGTTTGTAATGGGCGGCTACCGTTTTGCTATGAATTACCAAAAGTGTTTCATCATTACCGCGATTAGCTGCCTCCGTCCAATTGTGGGAGCCCATAACCACTATGTTGTTATCGACAACTCCAAACTTATGGTGTAGCAAATCTCCAGGGGGCATTTTAGGAACCCCCACCGTCTTAATCGGCTGTTTCCAGGGGCGATTCGTCGGATCGATCCGGCAGCGATCGCGGGATGTGTCATGTACCGTCACTCCCAACATATCTAATCCATCACTATAAAATCGATAGGCAAATCCTGGCTCAATCAATGTTTGAATCTGCACGCCTCGCTGGCTCACAGGTTCCAGTGCATTCACCAACTGTTGATCGGAAAAGACAAACAAGGCCATCGCGATCGACGATTTCGCTTGAGTCAACGTCTTGGCAATTAACCCATTGGTCGATTGTTGCCAACTCACCTTACGTGGGGTCGCCGAAAATTGCACCTCCACCAACGCATCCCCCACCTGAACCTGCCGTGCCCCCCGAAAGGGCTTGCGATTGCCAAAGCGACTGTCCCGCTTGCCACCGGGGCCATCCCCCCACAGGATATTGAATTCCTCAGTGAATAACTTGGCTAATTCAGGACTATCAATTTTCAGGAAATTATTAGCATTGCCACGACTGGCAGGCACACCCACATCACCCAGTACATCCGATGTTGTCCAATTTGCCGACGTTGTAATCACCCAACGGCCATCCACCACCATAAACTTGTGGTGCATTAAATTACTACCTTTCGAGCCATCTGCTGTATCATCAATTCGTGTGATATTTGCTCGATCGAGAATGACTAAAGCATCCCGATCGGTCATTTCATTCTCACTTAACTGACCATCAGCATTCGTATCAATAAATCGTTTTGCTTCTTCATAGCGGGGCTTTTCATGATCGTCCAATTGTGCAATCTCCGCAGCAGTATAGGTGCTGTAGGGCTTAAAGTACTGATTTTCTAAGACCACCCGGATCCTTATGCCTGCCGCTGCCCGATCGCGCAATGCCTTTGCCACATTTGGCAACCGAAATTCCTGCACCGCCACGTCGATCGTAGATTTAGCTTGATTAATCGTGTCAATGATTTGTTGCTCTAGAGAATCACCCGCCCGGGTAATGGAACGGTAGGGGTCGGTAAATTCCGTCGATGCGTTCTGATTCATGTAAACCTGAATCTTGGCATCCTGGGGCAACGAATCAGCTTTCAGAACTGTTACCGGGGCGATCGATTGTTTTTGGCAAGCGCCTAAGCCCAAGGAAAACCCAATGCACAGCACCGCAGATAAGCCCCTCGCCACAGTCCGACTCAGCATGATGGACAACTCCCACCTATTTTCGCAACAACCCTCTTCTCTTTAGAATGCCCGCATTCTCACTGAATCAATGCCTAAAGTTGCAAAAATTACGAGAGGTGTTTAGTCCCTATCCACCCACAGCGGAACAAATTGAAAATCTGAGTTGCTGAACAATCCCCGATCGCTCAATTTCAACTCGGGAATCACTAACAAGGCCATAAAGGATAACGTCATAAAGGGTGAGGTCAGGGGTGATCCCAATTCTTGCGCTCGGCGCGTCAATGCTGCATAGTGTGCCGCCACCCTATAGCCATCCTGGTCACTCATCAACCCCGCGATCGGCAATGGCAGCACCTCCACCCGATCGTCCTCCACAACCGCAATTCCCCCCTGGGCACGAATCACCGCATTCACCGCTGCACACAATGCTTTATCCGTCGTTCCCACCGCCACAATGTTATGGGAATCGTGGGCCACACTGGAGGCGATCGCCCCTCGCCGCAGTCCAAAGTTCTGAACTAACCCTAGGGCTGGCGGTTGATGGTTGTAACGATTCACCACCGCAATTTTCAACACATCTCGCGTCAGATCACTCTGTACAAACCCCGATTCTACGAACGCGGGCAAGTGCACCTCCGGCGTGATCAACTGGCCATCGATCGCCTGCATCACCCGCACCCATTGACCTTCTCGTCCGGCTACTGGGATGGTAAAGGCCGTTACCGACTGTTCACTGGCGTGGAAATTGTTGATTAACTCCACAGATTGATGGGGTAACAAGGCTTGCTGATTCTTGGCGACCAATTGCCCCTTGCAGTAGGTTTGCTGAACTTGGAAGTCTTGCAAGTTATTGACCACAATCAAATCCGCCGGATCGCCCACCTGCAACAATCCCACCTTTAAGCCATAATGTTGCACAGGATTCACACAGGCAATTTGTAAAACATTCATCACGTCATGGCCCAAATCAATCGATCGCTGTACTAATCGATTAATATGCCCATTGACCAAATCATCGGGGTGGCGATCGTCGCTACAAAACATACAGCGATCGGGATAGCGATCAATCAAAGGATGTAACGCCTCAAAATTTTTGGCCGCTGATCCTTCCCGCATCAGAATTTTCATGCCCGCTGCTAGCTTATCTAGGGCTTCTTCCAGGGTAAAACATTCGTGATCCGTGGAAATTTGTGCCGCAGCATATTGTTGCGCCGCGTCCCCCCGTAAACCCGGTGCATGGCCATCGATCGGATAACCAAACTCCCGCGCTAGGGCAATTTTCGCCATCACCTCCCCATCCCGCGCCAGGACTCCTGGGACATTCATCATTTCGCTAAGATAGGTCAATCCTTCCTGCTCAAAAAGTGTGCGAATGGCCTCGATCGACAGGGTTGCGCCTGCGGTTTCACAGGTCGTTGCAGGAACGCAGGAGGGCGCACCAAAGGCAATTTCCATGGGGGTCTTCGCCGCCTGACTCACCATCCAGTGGATGCCAGACAGTCCCAGCACATTGGCAATTTCATGGGGATCGGAAACCGTGGCCACTGTGCCATGAACCGTGGCTAACCGTGCAAATTCCGTGGGTGGTAAGAGGGAACTTTCGAGGTGAATATGGGCGTCCACCAATCCCGGCAGAATGTATTGCTCTGGAGTTCCGCTATCCTGCCGTTGAATCGATCGAATTTTGCCATCCTCCACCGTCACCGTGCCCGGAAATAGTCTCCTGTGGAGTACGTCAACAATTATCCCTGAAAGCCTGAAGCAAGACATGGCTGACCTCCCAGTCGGGGTTCAGGTATGGCATCGCACCGTGGCCTCTGCCCCGATCGCCCACTGGTAATATCGCCCACGGCGAGTATCGGTTAATATCGGTGCTGAATGCTTCTATACTTCTATCCTACTGCCTGTAACTGTACTCCTACCGGAACTGCGCAATAAGTTTAGTGGCAAAATGCGCGCTATTCAGTCTGTCTAGGCAACCTATTGCGTAGGATAAAAGCATAGGACACGATCGCAGGGTAAACCTATGTTTAAGAAAATCCTAGTTGCCCTGGATGGCTCATCGGCTGGAGCATCCATTTTTCAAACTGCCCTGTCTCTGGCACAGTGCAACGTAGCGGAATTACTGTTACTGCATGTATTGTCGGGGAACGAAGAAGGCAGTCCCATCCTGGTACCTCCTGGGGTAGACCCGCAATACTGGTCACCGGGCAGCGACTCCACGATCGAACTCTGGCGACGGGAATGGGAAACCTACGCAGGCGCGAAACTGGAACAACTGCGATCGTTTGCCACCACCGCCAACCAAGCCAATATAGCCACCGAAATCCGCCAACTACCTGGCAACCCTGGGCGGGTCATTTGTGAGTTGGCCCAGTCGTGGGGCGCGGATTTAATTCTGATCGGCAGTCGGGGCCATTCCGGCCTCAAAGAACTGCTGCTAGGCAGTGTGAGTCATTACGTTCTGCACCATGCCCCCTGTTCTGTACTCACCCTCAAACTTGAGTCTTAGTTTCCCCAAAAACTTGAGTCTTATCGCTGTAGCAAGTTATCACGCGATCCAAGCCTGAAATCAGAGCAGGGAAACCAAACTCAAAGTCCCTCTCCCAGAACGGGCTACCGTGTACACACAAGTCGGAATAAACTAGGAAAAAGCTATGAAAGCGCTATTTTCTATGAATAACCCGATTTTAATTCGTGCTGAGCAAACCAAAGACCGCAATACGGTCTTTGGTGATCCGCG
>NZ_JACJRC010000048.1 GCF_014697025.1 Alkalinema sp. FACHB-956
ATCCCCGCGCTACGCGCCGCTGCGCTAGAAATAAGGGGGACTTTGAATAAATTTGGCTGAATTCCCCCCTTATTAAGGGGGGTTAGGGGGGATCGGATCTGTAGCCGTGATCAATCAATTTGGCCTAAAAATCACCTTTTCTACAAGCCATTGCCGAGGAGAATGAAGGGTGCCCAATAGTAGGGGTGGGAGGAGTCCGCAATGCGTGATGGGTCAATTAGTGGGCGTGCCCCGGCCCGTTGGCGCATCGCTTGGGGCGTCAGCTTTTGGGCGATAAGCACTTGTTGAGCTTGCTGAAGCGCTTGGGCTTTGCTCATGCCTCGTTTCAAAGCTTCATAGAACGCAGTCATCAACACTTGAGTCCCACCATCATCCACAGGCCACAGGGACGCGATCGTCGCTCTAGCTCCAGCCCGTTGGAACTGGTAGCCCAATCCCAGAATTTCCTGCCCACTGCCCAGAACATCCCCAATCCCAGTTTCGCAGGCGCTGAGAACCACGAGGTCTACGTTACTCATGGAGAGGTTTTGAATCTCGGGTAGGGGAATGGTTTCACCACTGCCAAGGGCAATAAAAGATTGTTCGCTATCGCCAACGATGAATTTACCGTGGGTGGCAAGATGCACAATATTATAACTGTTCAGTTGAGGCAAAAGAGAACTTCGATCGAAGGCGGTGCCAATCAGGGGAACTGTCGGTAAGAGCGTCTTCAGGGAATCAACTTCTTTAATGGTGAAGGGAATGCCTGAAAAGGAGAAGGATTGATTGCCAACTTTAATCGTGTGGAATTCGTCTCCGTAGGCTCCGGCCAGGACTTTGGGTTGTCGGGTGGGTGCGGTGTTGAGTTCTTGCAGCGATCGGGCAATGATGTTGTTGATGCGGTAGCGTTGGACGAGCCATTGTTTACCGTCGTGGAGGGTGGCGAGGGGAACGTAGCGCAGGACGCCATCGGGGGCATAGATGAGGGTATTGGGTTTGGCGGCTTGTAGATCGGCTTCGAGGGGTTGGATGAGCCAGGTGTAGAGTTGCTGGGCGAGTTTCTGGGTGGTTTGGGGGTCGCCGGGGGACTGGAGGGCACGGCGGAAGTCGGTGATGGTTTGGTTGAGTTGGGTGCGGGTGAGGTTTTTGACGGTGCGACGGAGGGGAGGGCTGTTGGGGGTAGTGATGATCAGTTCCAGCCGATCGTCGAGGATAAGGGGATAAATTAAGGCTGCATTGAGGGTGTTGAGGTTATTGCGTAGGGTGTTGAGGTCTTCTAGGTTGAGGTTTTGTTGGCGGGCGGTGCGGGTGAGTTGACTGAGGAGGGTTTGGATGGGTTCGCTATCGATGAATTGGTTAAATTGTTGATTAATCTCAGTTTCGAGTTGAACCAGTTGGGCCAGTTCTTGGGTTTGGCTGGGGGAAAGGGCGTTTTTAGCGTTGAGTTGTCGGAGCTTTGCGAGGCGATTGCCGATTTCAGTGGCGTTTTTTTGGAGTTGTTCGTAGCGTTGGAGGATTTCTAATTCAGGTTTAAGAATGATGAGTTGGGCGTTGTCACTGCTGCGAGTGTTGCGTAGATAGTCTTCGATTTCTTGGACTTTGAGGAGATCGAGTACCTGTTGCGCTTCCAAAATACGATCGTTTTCCAATAACAGATCGGCTAATCGACGGTAGGTCACAGCAATGGAATCTGTGTAGGTTTTCTGGGTTGCTTTGGGTAGTTTACGAATGTTTTGGCGCAGGGTTTCGTAAACATTGACCGATTGCTTATAAAAGACGATCGCGGCCTGGGGGCTATCTTGCCGTAGCAGCCAACCTATATTATTCAGCGTAATTGCTTCACCAGAGCGATCGCCCACTGCACGTCTCAGTGGTAAAGCTTGATTGTAATAGTCCAGCGCTTTCTGTTTCTCGCCTAAGTCATCGTAGACACTACCCATATTGTTGAGAGTGGTAGCTTCTCTGCTACGATTGCCCACTGCCCGTAATATTGGTAAAGCTTGATTGTAATAGTCCAGCGCTTTCTGTTTCTCGCCTAAGTCAGAGTAGACCCCGCCAATATTGTTGAGGGTGGTGGCTTCACCGGAGCGATCGCCCACTGCCCGTCTCAATGGCAAAGCTTGATTGTAATAGTCCAGCGCTTTCTGTTTCTCGCCTAAGTCAGAGTAGACACTCCCAATATTGTTGAGGGTGGTGGCTTCACCAGAGCGATCACTTACTGCACGTAACATTGGCAAAGCTTGATTGTAATAGTCCAGCGCTTTCTGTTTCTCACCTAAGTCATCGTAGACTCCACCAATATTGTTGAGGGTGGTGGCTTCACCGGAGCGATTGCCCACTGCACGTCTCAATGGCAAAGCTTGATTGTAGTAGTCCAGCGCTTTCTGTTTCTCACCTAAGGCATCGTAGACTGCACCAATATTGTTGAGGGTGGTGGCTTCCCCAGAGCGATCGCCCACTGCACGTCTCAGTGGCAACGCTTGATTGTAATAGTCCAGCGCTTTCTGTTTCTCGCCTAAGTCATTGTAGACTTGACCAATATTGTTGAGGGTGGTGGCTTCACCAGAACGATCGCCCACTGCACGTATCAGTGGTAAAGCTTGATTGTAATAGTCCAGCGCTTTCTGTTTCTCGCCTAAGTCAGAGTAGACCCCGCCAATATTGTTGAGGGTGGTGGCTTCACCAGAGCGATCGCCCATTACCCGCCACAGTGGCACGGCTTGATTGAAATAGTCCAGCGCTTTTTGTTTCTCACCTAAGGCATCGTAGACAAGACCAATATTGGTGAGGGTGGTGGCTTCGCCAGAGCGATCGCCCTCTGCCCGTCTCAATGGCAAAGCTTGATTGTAATACTCTAGGGCTTTCTGTTTCTCGCCTAACGCATCGTAGACAAGACCAATATTGTTCAGGGTGGTGGCTTCGCCAGAGCGATCGCCCTCTGCCCGTCTCAATGGCAAAGCTTGATTGTAATACTCTAGGGCTTTCTGTTTCTCACCTAAATCATCGTAGACCCCACCAATATTGTTGAGGGTGGTAGATTCGACGCTGCGGTTCCCCACTGCCCGTAATAGCGGCAAGGCTTGATTATAATAGTCCAGTGATTTCTGTTTTTCGCCTAAGTCAGAGTAGCCAAGACCAATATTATTAAGGGTGATGGCTTCACCATTTTGATCACCTATTGCACGCAACAGTGGCAAGGCTTGATTGTAGTAGTCCAGGGCTTTTTGCGTCTTGCCGAAATCATGACTGATTCGGCCCAATACTAATAATGAGAATGCTTGTTTATCCTGCGCATTCGCTACCCGACTCAATTGCAACGCCTTTTCAAACAGGTCGATCGCCTTTCGCAAAGATTCTGCACTCCCTTCCTTGAAAAGACGCCTTCCTTCCTGGATGAGCCGATCGATCTCATTTGCTGGAGCAGACTGCGCAACTGTCGGCGCGATCGGTTGTGCGGTGACAGGCACGATCGTTCCCGGCGCGATCACACCTACCAATGCCAGCAACAACGCCATCCGAATCGTCGATCGACCGATCGTCATACAGTCCACTCCCAGCAAATTAACCTACCTGCAATCTATCATTCTCACGCCCACCCACCTATGTATCCTCGCCCTGTTGTAACAATCCCTCCCCATCGCCCAATGCTAAAATAGCGCCATTGCAGCCCAGGAGAAGTTCGACCATGAACCAACCCATCACCACCAAGCCGCTGCCGAGCATGGGAGCCCTCCCCACCATGCATGACCTCCCAAGCGACGACCCTCTGGAGCCCGGTTTGCCCGACGAATTTCATGGCCTACAGCCCCAACTCCTCGCTGAAACCTTAAGTCTCACCACCTACAGCGCCAGCGAAACCTTCTGCGCCTTCGACCTCAACCTTTACTACGACCCCAACAACACTGGCTGGTATAAGCGTCCCGACTGGTTTCTCGTCGTCGGTGTCCCCCGTCTGTATCAAGGCAAAACCACCCGATCGAGCTACGTCACCTGGGATGAAAAAGTCAATCCTGTCATCGTCATTGAATTCCTGTCTCCAGGAACTGAATCAGAAGACCTCGGCCCCTTTGCCAATAAACCCTTACCCCCGGCACAACCCGGCAAACCCCCCAGCAAATTCACCGTCTACGAGCAAATTCTGAACATTCCTAACTATCTCGTCTTCAACGAAGCTGACCAACAATTACGCTATTTCCGACTCGTCAATGGACGCTACGCAGAACAAGCTCTCTCCTTAGAGAATCCATGCATTTACATCCCAGAACTGAGTTTGGGGTTGGGATTATGGAACGGGACTTTTCGAGGCATTCCCCAGGCTTGGTTGCGCTGGTGTGATGCCGATGGCAATTGGTTACTCACCGAAGCCGAAACCGAACGTCAAGCAAAAGAACAGGCTGAACAAAAGATGATCCAAGAACAACAGATCCGTGCACGACTGGAAGCCTACCTGCGATCGCAGGGCATTGACCCGGACAATCTGCCAGGATAGTTGAGAGTCGGTATTAACCAAGGACTAATTCAGTATCTTGTACTTCATTCTACGATCGCTGTAGTACAAGATAATTACGGATGACTGTAAACTCCGTCGTTTGATAACCCTATAAAAATCCCCAGAGGTATGAATTCTGGGGACGATTACAGAGGTGACCTAAAGGAGTTATTTGAGGGAGAATGCCTCCCTACAACTCCTGATTCAACGGATTACCAGACTTACCAGTGACCAGATTGACCAGAAATCGTGAATTTACACCTGGCTATGGAACGTCCGTTGAATCACATCTAACTGCTGCTCACGGGTGAGTTTAATAAAGTTCACCGCGTAGCCTGACACCCGAATCGTGAGCTGCGGATAGAGTTCCGGGTGATCCATGGCATCCAGCAACGTTTCTCGATTCAGCACATTCACGTTGATGTGGTGACCGTTGTCATGGAAATATCCATCCAGTAACCCCACTAAATTCCGCACCCGATCGCCCTCGATTTTACCCAGCGCCGATGGCACGATCGAGAACGTATTGGAAATGCCATCCTGGGCGGCGGCGTAGGGAATTTTAGCCACGGACGCCAGCGACGCGATCGCGCCATTGGTATCACGGCCATGCATGGGATTCGCACCCGGTGCAAAGGGTTCTCCCGCCTTGCGGCCATCGGGGGTGCTGCCGGTTTTCTTGCCGTAAACGACGTTGGAGGTAATCGTCAGGACGGATTGGGTCGGCACCGCATTACGATAGCAGCGATGTTTCTTCAATTCCGCCATGAAGGTTTCCACAATTTGTACAGCAATATCATCTACTCGATCGTCATTGTTGCCGTACTTGGGAAATTCACCGGAGATTTCGTAATCCACCGCTAATCCAGCTTCATTTCGGATCACATTCACCTGCGCATACTTGATGGCAGAGAGGGAATCCGCCACCACCGAGAGTCCTGCAATGCCACAGGCCATCGTGCGGAGAATGTCACGATCGTGCAATGCCATTTCAATCCGCTCATAGCAATATTTATCATGCATGTAGTGGATAGCATTCAGCGTATTGATGTAGGTTTTAGCTAGCCAAGCCATCATTGTCTTAAACCGAGCCATCACCTCATCGTAGTTCAAGACCTCTCCCTGAATCGGTGCATAGCAAGGCCCCACCTGCTCCCCAGATTTTTCATCCTTGCCACCGTTAATGGCATAGAGCAGGCATTTGGCGAGGTTGACCCGTGCACCAAAGAACTGCATTTGCTTACCAATCCGCATGGCAGAAACACAGCAAGCGATCGCGTAATCATCCCCCCAGTACGATCGCATTAAATCGTCATTTTCATACTGGATGGAACTACTGGCGATCGACACTTGGGCACAGTATTCCTTAAACGGACGCGGCAACTGTTCCGACCAGAGAACCGTCAAATTTGGTTCCGGAGCTGCCCCAAGGTTCTGTAACGTGTGCAACATGCGGAAGCTGGTTTTGGTCACCAACGGTCGCCCATCGATGCCCATGCCGCCGACACATTCCGTCACCCAGGTGGGATCGCCGGAAAAGAGATCGTTATAGTCCGGCGTGCGCAGGAAACGCACCATGCGTAACTTCATCACGAAATGATCGATCAATTCCTGCACTTCGGATTCCGTCAGCGTCCCGTTTTGCAAATCCCGCTCAAAGTAAATATCCAAAAACGTTGAAACCCGACCCAGGGACATGGCCGCACCGTTTTGTTCCTTCACCGCAGCCAAATAGCCAAAATACAGCCATTGCACCGCTTCCCGACCGTTGCTAGCAGGCCGACTGATATCAAACCCGTAGCACTGCGCCATGGTTTTCAATTCAAACAGCGCTTTAATTTGATCGGAAATTTCTTCGCGGCGTTGCAGCACGGATTCATCGATCGTATCGACTTCCAACGATTCCTGCTGCGCTTTCTTATCAGCAATTAAGCGATCGACCCCATAGAGCGCAACCCGGCGATAGTCCCCGATAATCCGGCCACGACCGTAGGCATCCGGCAACCCGGTGATAATCCCCGAATGCCGCGCCAGTCGCATATCTTTCGTGTAAGCATCAAAGACCCCATCGTTATGGGTTTTGCGATACTGCGTGAAAATCTCCATCACCTTCGGGCTGATTTGGTACCCGTAGGCCGCTAGCGAGTCCCTTACAACACGAATCCCCCCAAACGGCATAATCGATCGCTTGAGGGGTTTATCAGTTTGTAGGCCCACGACTTGTTCTAAGGTTTGGTCAATGTATCCGGCAGCGTGGGCGGTAATGCTAGAAACAACCTCGGTATCAACATCGAGAATCCCCTTTTCGCGCTCCGCTTTCATCAGTTGAAGCACCTGTTGCCAGAGGGTTTGCGTTCGATCGGTCGCTGGCGTTAAAAATGCCGCATCTTCTGTATAAGGCTGGTAATTTTTCTGAATAAAGTTGCGAACATCGATGTCCTGCATCCATCGATCGGGGTGAAAACCTGTCCATTCGGTGAGCATCGGTGTCACCAATCCTTTCTGCTTACGTGTGAACTCTTCTACGGTTCTAATCTAGGCCACAAAGATGAGAAAGTTGTGAGGACGATTGCAACCCTGTTGTCGCATTTGTTATGAAATCCTGGAATAGCGATCGTGGGTCTAGTGGTCAATCCATTCAGACTAGTGGTCAATCCATTTAGAAATTAGCTGGATCGACCATTCGCGACCCTCACAAAATCCTCACGTTTTCTGCCTACCCTACCAACAGGTGTTGATCCCATCACATTTCACACCTATCTAGTAGCGCTTTGATCCGCGCCTCTAGCAACACCCATCGATTCAGTGTCCAGTCCTGAGAGGTCTTTGTGATGAGCCATGAATTACTACAACCGACGGAACAACTACTGGCAATCCCTCCAGGGTATTTGAACATCATGGGATATGTGGATGAGTCAGAAGTCAATGGCCCTGGGTGCCGTGCGGTGATTTGGGTGCAGGGCTGTTTGCGCCAGTGTCCGGGTTGCTTTAATCCCGAATCTTGGTCGTTTGAAATCAATCAACTGGTGTCGATCGATCGCCTCGTGCACCAAATCCTCAGCAATCCCCGCAATACCGGCGTGACGTTTTCCGGCGGCGAACCGTTTTGGCAAGCTCCCGCGCTCACAGAACTGGCGAAACAAGTGAAGGCAGCGGGGTTGAATGTGATGTCCTTTACCGGATTTACCTTGGAGCGGCTGCGATCGGACTATGCCCCCGCCGGAGCGCAGGAACTGTTGGCGGAATTGGATATTCTCATCGATGGCCCCTATATTGCAGCCCTAGCAACCCACTCACCGGATTCCCCCGTGGCATCCAGTAATCAGCGGGTGCATGTGTTTAATCCTGCGTTCCAAGACAAGATTACCTGGGCCAGTGATCAAATCGAAATTCACATTCTCAAAGATGGCACCCGCATCATTACCGGCTATCAGCAATTTAGTGAAGAGAGCCCCCTCTACGACGAAGACGAAGACGAAGACGAAGCAGCTCTGTGGTCAGAAGAAGTTCCCCGCGATCGCGTGTATGAAGAAGAACTGGTGGGCTAGAACTGCTGTCTCTAAGCGGATGGACTATCTAGATCCCAGCTTAAAATGTTCGCAATTTGATTAGCTAGCTGTAAGGGATCAAAGGGTTTTGAGACAAAGCCGGTCACAGCGAGATCTGGATCAGCGTAATCTGTCGGTTGATTGGCTTGACCTGTCATGAAAATCACAGGAATGTGACTGGTTTCAGGTTGGGATTGCAAATGCTGCAAGGTAGTCATGCCATCCATATCTGGCATCATCAGGTCTAGCAAAATGGCATCGGGAGACTCGATCGCGGCTTTTTCCAAGGCTTCCTGGCCTGAGCCAGCCGTCGTCACCTCCCAGCCTGCCATCATTTGCAATGAGATTTGAGTTACCTCGCGGACGTAGGATTCGTTATCCACGACCAGTATGCGCTTCGCTCCCATGCAGCCCATCCTCCCTCTAGCTATTTCTATCTTAGATGAGAGAAGATGGGAGCGGGATGTTGTACGGTTAGACGGGCTCTGCAAGGGCCGCAGAGGCTAGGGTCGGGTAGTCTGTATACCCTTCGGGGCCGGGGGTATAAAAGGTGGCCGGATTGGGTGGGTTAAAAGCTGCGTTGTGTTGAATGCGTTCCGGCAAATCGGGATTGGCGATAAAGAGCGATCCAAAGGCGATCGCGTCCACTTTGCCAGCGGCGATCGCGGCGTTGGCTTCTTCGGGACTGTAACCCATATTGCCGATTAAAGTACCTTGGTAGTACTCCCGAATGGGCGTTAAAACATCCCCCTGTTGCTGCTGGGCAAAGTCACTGCGCATCACATGCAAGTAAGCGAGGTTGAATTCATTGAGCTTGGTCGCTAGCCAAGTGCACACCCCGATCGGATCGCTATCAATCATGCTGTTGTAGCTATTCAGGGGGGAAATGCGCAGCCCGACGCGATCGCTGCCCCAGACGGTGCAAACGGCGTCAATCACTTCTAGCATGAACCTGGCCCGGTTGGCGATGATCCCCCCGTAGGCTCCCGTCCGTTGATTTGAACCATCCCGCAAAAATTCATCCAGCAAATAGCCGTTGGCCCCATGCACTTCGACGCCATCAAATCCCGCTGCTTGGGCGTTTTTGGCGGCTTGCTGGAAGCCTGCAACGATGCCTGGAATTTCCTCATCGTGCAACTCCCTGGGGACTGTGTAGGGCTGCTTGCCTTGGGGGGTGCGAACTTCGTCGTCGGTAATGGCGATCGGGCTTGGAGCCACGGGTTGGCGGCCATTGTTCAACAGCGGATGGCAGGCGCGGCCCCCATGCCAAATTTGCAGAAAAATGCGTCCACCGGCGGCATGAACAGCATCGGTAGTTTTGCGCCAACCCGCGATTTGGGCCTCGGAATAAATTCCTGGTTCTTTCCAAAAGGCGGAATTGCCTTCCATAGCCATCGTCGCTTCGGCAATGATTAACCCTGCACTGGCCCGCTGGGCATAGTACTCGGCCATGAGGTCACCGGGAACATGGTCAGCCTCGGCCCGACAGCGGGTTAAGGGAGCCATGAGGATGCGGTTGGGCAAGGTGAGTGCGCCGAGGGTCAGGGGTTGAAACAGCAGATCCATTGTTGTGAGTCCTTGGTTGTAAGTCCTTGGGGGATGTCGCGACAGGGTTGTATCCCTTCAGAAGGGATAACGCTGAAACGTATGACTTTAGAACGCTACGTTAGAACGCTACGTTAGAACACTACGTTAGAACGCTATTTGTTAAAGTTTTGCGATGGTTTATAACGATTTGAACAACAGATTGCCAAAGTATAGTTAATTACCAAAGTAGAGTTACATGTTCGATCGTTCCTAGAGGCGTTCTTGAAATTCATCTTGCCATAGGTTTTAGAGTTCTTACAACACTACGATCGGACAACATTACTAAAGGTAGAAGGATGGCCCCTGAACTCCAGGTAATTTGAAGGCAAGAAGACTTGCAGTACAGGGACAAAGCAATGATGAACTCGGCAAATTCACGTTTTTCCGGCCCCACTAATACCATGCGTTCTTACCTCCAGGACATTGGACGTGTGCCTTTGCTGACCCGTGAGGAAGAAATTCAATATGGTCAGCAAGTCCAGAAAAGGGTGGAATATCAGGCGGTCAAAGCGGCTCTCGCCGCAAGGCTAGGCCACGACCCCAGCCTGGAAGAATGGGCTGCGGAACTGGAACTGACGGTGGATGAATTGGAAGCGGTTGTGGAAGCGGGTGAGTTTGCCAAACGACGAATGGTAGAGGCTAATCTGCGATTGGTGGTGAATATTGCGAAGCAATACCAAAATCGTAATGTAGATTTACTTGACTTAATTCAAGAAGGGGCTTTGGGATTACAAATGGGGGTGGAAAAGTTTGATCCCGATCGGGGGTTTAAGTTCTCTACCTATGCCTATTGGTGGATTCGCCAAGCCATTACCCGCGCGATTTCCCAAAGTTCGCGGACGATTCGATTGCCGATTCACTTGGTTGAGGCATTGAATAAAATTAAGCGATCGCAACGGGAATTATCCCAAAAATTAGGTCGTACGGCTACGTTAAATGAAATTGCTACGGAATTGGATTTAGAGCCTGAAAAAGTGTTGCAATATTTATCCTATGCAAAACGTCCAATGTCACTAGATATGAAAGTGGGTGACAATGAGGACACGGATCTTGTGGATATTCTGGAAGATGAATCGACATCTCCCGCCGTGCACCTAGAAAAAGTGGCGCTATCCCAGGACTTGCAAAGCGCGATCGGTGAACTTCCTCCCATCATGCAGGAAATTTTGGTGATGCGGTTTGGTTTGGACGGCAATGAAGCGCTATCGTTGTCAGAAGCAGGGCGACGGCTGGGGATGAGCCGCGAGCGGGTTCGGCAAATTCAGCAAAAAGCCTATAAACTTCTGCGACAAGGGCATTCCGAAATTCGCCATTATTTAGCGAGTTAAGCTTGGCCAGTTAAATGCCCTCAGTGAGTCAAGTGCTATTTGACTTGCCGGATACAATCTATTGGGACGGAGTGGCGTATTATTGGTCTATTATTAAATGCTGATCCTCTATTGCTGATAATTGTGTTTCTGAAAACGTTGCATTTTAGGAAGTTTGAGCTATATTTACGATGCGTTGATTGAGTGATCCAATGCGATTTGATTTTGGCTGCCGGATGCAGTTTTCTAGTAGTGTGGATGTTCCTGTTATTCTGATGCTGCGCCCGCGTAGTGGCTATCGGCAATGGATTGTTCAGGAGACCTATGCCCTGGAACCCTTTACACTAGTGACGGAATACACCGACGGTTACGGCAACCTCTGTCAGCGATTGATTGTACCCGCGGGCGAATTTCAGCTCCAGGTGACAGGCCAAGCGGAAACCTTGGGGTTATGGGAATTGGATCAAACGGCACCATGGATCGCGATCGAAGCGTTACCGGATTCAATTTTGCAATTTGTGCTACCCAGTCGCTATTGCGAATCTGATCAGGTTTACGATTGGGCCAGTGAAATTACTGCGAATTTAGAGCCGGGATATGCCCAAGCGGAAGCGATTCGGCAGTGGATTCATGACAATATTCAGTATCAGTATGGGACCAGTGATGCCTCAACTTCTGCGCTGAATGTCATCCAAAGTCGCCAAGGGGTCTGCCGAGATTTTGCCCATTTGGGGATTGCGCTTTGTCGGAGTCTCAATATCCCGGCCAGAATGGTAGTGGGGTATTTGCATGGCCTCAAGCCGATGGATCAACATGCTTGGTTTGAGGCTTATCTGGGCCATCGCTGGTGCACCTTTGATGCAACCCAAACGGAACATTCGGAGGATCGCATTGTAATTGCCTATGGGCGGGATGCGGCAGATGTGGCCCTTGTGACCCAGTTTGGGCCGCTACAGCTGAACGAGATGCAAGTCTGGATTGAGGCAATGTAAGGGGTGGTGATGGGTGCAAGCGCGAGTTGTCCGGTCTAGTTGAACAGTTTGCAGGGTTAGCTGGAGAATTCGATCGCTTCATACAGGTCTTGCAGGGCGATTTCTACCGAGATAGAAGCTAATGTCAATTTGTCTTCCAGGCTGTTGTATTCCGTAAATAACCATTGATTCTCAGCTTGTTTAACATAGTGTTCCACATGGGGACGATCCTGGTTGACTAGGACATATTCTTGGAAGGTGTCGATCGATCTGTAATGGGAAAATTTATCACCCCGGTCATAGCCTGCGGTTGAATCGGATAATACTTCTGCAATCAAAATTGGATTCATGACTGTATCCCGTCGATCGGGCTTGAGTTCCACGGGACGTGGCGTGACCATGATATCTGGGTAAGTATATAAGTTTACACCTGGAATCCAAAGGCGTTGATCGGTCATAAAAATGCTGTAGGGCTGTTTGCGCAGAGCACCTGTGAGCAGAAAAACAAACATCCGCACGATTTCATTATGGGCTGGTGTGCCTCCGGTCATCTCGATAATCTCCCCGTTACGAAACTCGTTGCGACTGGTGGACTCCACCTCTAGGGCCAAATATTCCTCGGCGGTATAGCGTTTTGTGAGCGGGGCGATCGGGCTCATAGGGGATCCTTACTAGTTTTGGATGAATTGAGACGTTAGAAGTTGGAAATTAGAATTATCCATTACCCAGAAGACTCCATCAAATAGCCAGTTAATTCAGTATATTGGGAAAATACACCATCTACACTTGCCAGCTTTGCCTGATACTCTAGAGCCGTTGCAATAATCATTCGATCGAACGGATCTTTATGGATAGGTGACAATTGAACCGCTCGAGCTGCAATGCTTGGAGTCAACGGAAAAATCTCAATTCCTAATGGCGCAAGCGCTCCTTGAAACCATTCCTGGACTGTAAAAGGTAGCTTGAGCCGCCCTTTCTCCTGAGCTAAAGTAATCTCATAACACGATACTGGCGAAACCCCAATCCGTTGGGCGGATGCCAGCTGATCAACCCACGCTCCTGGAAAATTATCAAGATTTCGATTCACCAGCCAAATCCAAATGTGAGTATCTAAAACTATCATTTCAGACATTCCCAATCCTCTTCATCCACGATCGGGCCAACAATATCACCCAAAACTTCAATTTTCCCAGCCAGTGGGCTATCAAACGATCTATACTTTCCACTGATCGGCACCGAACTCTCCAAAACCGTCACAATCAAACGAGCCGATTGTACCTCCGGTTGTTCATCCAGCCAAACCACCTGGCCGTTTTCATAAATCGCTTCATAACTTTTCAGCATGATCATTCCCCTCAGTAAGCATATAGATCCTAGCAGTCTTCCTTGCTTCCCTCAAGTTGCTTTCATTGTAGATGAGTCGCAGCTTCGATCGGTAGATCCAGACTTCCGTAGGAGATATAGCGTCGCTGAGCAATGATAAATCCGTAGTCGCACCACCTCGTTGTTCTCTTTCCCATTCCCTATCAAATCATCCAAAACGTTCTTTGATCGACTTCCTATTGATCTTCCTTTTCGCCAACGTCTATTTTTTCCGACTCCGTTTGCACGACTAAAACTGAACATTGAGCATGGTGCATGACGTAATTACTGACGCTACCCAGTAGTATTTCCGACAATCCCCGGCGTCCCCGCCGACCAATCACAATCAAATCAATTGACCGTTGTTTAGCAACTTCACAGATGATTTGTTCAGGGTGTCCCAGTTGTTGAATATAATCCGTTGTTACCCCTTGGGCTTGGGCTTGTTCCGCGTGGTGGTGTAGGTATTCCTGACTGGCTTTCTCGATCGTTTGCCACTGTTCTAGGTAAAACATCACCGCTTCATCCTGGAGCAAGGGCACTTTCATGTTGGGGTATTGATAGGCAATATCGGCATATTCCGGATCAAAAAACGAAAAAGCATGGAGCAAGGTGAGGGATGCCCCCGTTGCCTTGGCGATCGCGATCGCTTCCTCTAGTACCTGCTGACTATTTTCCGTGCGATCCAATGCGACTAAAATTTTTTTAACCATAACCCACCTCATTCAAATTCGTATCTATCAAACTTGTATCTACCAAACTTGTATCTACCAAACTTGTATCTACCAAACTTGTATTGATAAAAACTCTATCTATCAAAGGTCGCAAGCATTTCCCTGAACATTGTTAGAATCGAAAAAGTCGGTGGGAAAAGCCAGTCTGCATGGCAGATGACCCTCCCACCGTTCTAGGCTAGCCTTGTTGTAACTTGCGTTCTGCTTGATCGATCTCTAGGGTCGTCTTCAGCACAGAATCTGGGTTGAGGCTAATGGAATCAATCCCCAGTTCCACCAGAAATTGGGCGAATTCTGGATAGTCGCTAGGGGCTTGGCCACAGATGCCGATTTTGCGTCCGTTGGCTTTGGCCGTGGCGATCGCTTGGGCAATCATGCGTTTAACCGCAGCATTGCGTTCGTCGAACAGATGGGCCACCAATGCAGAATCGCGATCGAGTCCTAGGGTCAATTGCGTCAGGTCATTGGAACCAATGGAAAAGCCATCGAAGACTTCACTAAAGCGATCGGCCTGCATCACGTTACTGGGCAATTCGCACATCACATAGACTTGCAGTCCATTTTCGCCCCGCACTAAGCCATGCTGACTCATTTCCAGCAGTACCCGTTGCCCCTCTTCCGGCGTCCGACAGAAGGGCACCATCAGCACCACATTGGTCAGCCCCATCTCATTGCGTACCCGTTTCATCGCTTGGCATTCTAGGGCAAAGCCTTCCCGATAGCGATCGTCGTAATAGCGCGAGGCTCCCCGCCAACCAATCATCGGGTTTTCTTCTCGGGGTTCAAACTGACGCCCCCCAAGCAAGTTGGCATATTCGTTACTCTTGAAGTCCGACAGCCGCACAATCACGGGTTTGGGATAAAATGCCGCCGCAATCGTGCCAATGCCAAAGGCTAACTTATCCACAAAGAAATCAGCTTTATTTTCGTATTGTGGAGTGAGGTCTGCAATTTTGGCCTGGGCAACCCGATCGTCGAGATCATCAAAGTTCAACAACGCGAGGGGATGGGCTTGGATGTGGTTGGCAATAATAAATTCCATCCGTGCCAGCCCAACGCCATCATTGGGAATAGCCGAGAGACTGAACGCTTCCTGGGGATTACCCACGTTCATGAGAATTTGCGTTTGGGTTCGGGGTAAATTTTCTAATTCAAATTCCTGAACTTCAAAGGGCAAAATGCCGTTGTAGACTTTCCCCTCTTCCCCCTCCGCACAGGAAACGGTCACCGCTTGCTTATTGTGAATCGTGGTCGTGGCCGTCTGACAACCCACGATCGCCGGGATGCCCAACTCCCGCGCAATAATCGCCGCGTGGCAAGTCCGTCCGCCCTGATCCGTCACGATCGCGCTGGCTTTTTTCATAATCGGTTCCCAGTCGGGATCGGTGCGGCTTGTCACGAGGACTTCCCCCGCTTGGAACTGGTCAATTTCCTGCACATTCAGAATCACCCGCGCTTGGCCGTGGCCAATCATTTCCCCCACCGCACGACCTGTAACGATCGGGGTGGCAACCTTGGCTTCGATCGGGCCGAGGCGATAGGATTTCAGCACGTTCTTGGTCTTTTGGGATTGCACCGTTTCGGGCCGCGCTTGGACAATGAAGAGTTCATGGGTAATGCCATCCTTGGCCCATTCAATATCCATCGGGGTTGGGGTTTCCCGCACCGCAGAATAGTGATCCTCAATCACACAAGCCCATTTAGCCAGTTGCAAAATTTCCGTATCTTGCAGAGCAAACTGTTGGCGATCGGCGTCGGACACGGGAACGTTTTTGGTTTGCTTGGAACCGCCCACATCGTAGACCATTTTGATCTCTTTGCTGCCCAACCGCTTATCGAGAATGGGTTTAAAGCCTTGCTGCAATGTGGGTTTAAAGACTAAATATTCATCCGGGTTAACGGCCCCTTGAACCACATTTTCCCCTAAACCGTAGGCAGCGGTAATCAGTGCCGCATCCTTAAAGCCGGTTTCCGTATCAATGGAAAACATCACACCGGAACAAGCTAAATCCGATCGCACCATTTTTTGTACGCCCACGGAAAGGGCAATACTAAAGTGATCGAATCCCTTAATTTGGCGATAGGAAATGGCCCGATCGGTAAAAATTGAGGCAAAGCACTTATGGCACGCTTCCAATACACTATGCACACCATGGACATTCAGGTAGGTTTCCTGCTGTCCGGCAAAGCTGGCATCGGGCAAATCTTCAGCGGTTGCACTAGAACGCACTGCAACATCGGTATTTGTGCCAGACTGAGGGCAAAGCTGTTTATAGGCAGCGGCGATCGCGTCTTGCAGATCCTGGGGAAAAGGAGTTCCTAAAATGAGGGCCCTTGCCTGTTTACCCACCTCCCGTAGATTGGCCACATCTTCCACGTCCAACGTGGCAAAAATGGCCCGCAGTTTTTCTTCCAATCCGGCTCCCCGAATAAAATACCGATAGGCGTAAGCAGTGGTTGCAAATCCCATCGGTACCTTGACTCCCTTGGCGGTCAATTGTTGGATCATTTCGCCCAAGGATGCGTTTTTCCCTCCTACTAACGGAATATCTTGGATTCCGACATCGCTGAACGGCAGGACGAGGGCGCATTCTTTGGTAGCGGTAATGTTGTCTTGACAGAATAGAGTTTCCATAGATAATTCCTCTTTAGCAACTGGAAGGAGAACAACGACCGTCCAAGCGAAATTGTCTAAGTGCAAAATTCCCGAAGTGTGACATGACCTAAGTTCGATATGACCTGAGTTCGATATGACCTGAGTTCGATATGACCTGAGTTCGATATGACCTAAGTTCGATATGACCTAAGCGCAAAATTGTCTAACTGGGTCAGCAGCATAGGGGGCCGGTGCACCATTGTTGGAGATTGTTGGGGGGGCGGTTAGGGTTCTCTTGGCGTTTCAGTTGTCTCACTTTTGGTTGTAGGCCAAATAGTTGAGGAACTTGTGAAGGTTTTGTCAGATTTTCCTCACAGGTTTCTCAACTCCGATCGCTAAATTGGGATCAATGTTCTCCGGAAATCTAGAAAACCGTTTTGATATTCCTTGATAGCCTTCGATTAAACTCTATGGAAACTTGCCCCTGCTGTAATAATCAACTCCTCTCCTATGTCCGTCCTGGATCAACCTATTGGTTTTGCCGGACTTGCTGGGCAGAAATGATTCCGCTATCTGAGTTACAGGCGATGTGCCACCATCGATCGGCCCCTGGGTTACCGCAATCGCTGCCGACGACCCCGGCGATCGAAGCACCTGTGCAGGTCTTGAATTTGCGTCCTTCCAAGCGATCGAAACTGTCAGAACGATCGAAACTGTCAGAGACTCATTCTGATGTGCCATGGCACGATCGGGAGACGATCTTAGAGGTGGCCTAGCGGTGACCTCGGCTGGGAATGCCTTACGGCAACTTACAGCAGCTTACGGTAACTTACAGCAGCTTACGGTAACTTACAGCAGCTTACGGTAGGTGTGTAGGAATTGTAATGACAAATTCCGTGACTAAGTTGCTCTCAATGCCAAAGTTATTCTCGATGCCAAGGTTACTCTCAATGCCAAAGTTGTTCTCGATACCAGATGAACTGTCTGTCTGGGATCGAGAGTGATGGGTGAGACTCCCGTGATGTTTTTCAACCACAATTTCGTGGGCCACCGACAATCCCAGCCCCAACCCTTGCCCTACGGCTTTGGTGGTAAAGAAGGGGTGAAATAGCGTTGTTTTCGCCTCTTCCGGAATCCCTAAGCCATTATCTGCAATGCGAATCGTTATAGTATTGGGCGTGTCTAAGCGGGTTTGAATGGCGATCCTAGGATGAAAATTGAGGTCAGGATGGCTCGCGACCTTTTGCTCCAAAGCATCGATCGCGTTGTTGAGCAAATTTAAAAACACCTGATTCATTTGGCGGGCATAACAGGTGACTGGGGGCAATGGCCCATACTGTTTGACGACTTCGATCGCAGGGCCATTTTCTTGCGCTAGCCGATGTTGCAACAGCAGCAGCGTACTGTCGATTCCTTCGTGGAGATCGATCGTTTTAATTTCAGATTCGTCTAAGCGTGAGAAAATGCGGCAGGCTAGGACAATCGATCGAATCCGTTCAGCGCCGTTGTGCATGGAACTGAGGAGTTTTTGCAAATCCGGGACGAGAAACTCTAAATCGGCTTCTGCGATCGTGGCTTCGACGTCCGGGGATGGGGTGGGATAGGCCGCTTGATAGGCTTGGATGACCTTGAGTAAATCTTCAACGTATTCCTGCGCAGGCTTCAAATTCGCTGCAATAAAGTTAATCGGATTATTGACCTCATGGGCAATTCCCGCAACAAGTTGCCCTAGGCCAACCATTTTCTCCCGTTGAATCAGTTGGGCTTGGGTTTGCTTCAGGTGGGTCAACGCCTCTTGGAGGCTGCCATTCTGCACCTTTAACTGCTGGTTCAGATGGCAAATAGTCAGTTGGGTTTGAATCCGGGCCATGACTTCGGCAAATTGAAAGGGCTTGGTGATGTAGTCCACGCCACCCACTTCAAAGGCTTTCACTTTGTCAGCGGTACTGTCCAATGCACTTAAAAAAATGATCGGAATCGCAGCCGTCGCGGGATCCTGTTTCAACTGCTGACAGACTTCAAAGCCATCCATGTCTGGCATGGTAATATCCAACAAAATCAAATCTGGCGGTAAACTGCGGGCTGCGGTGAGCGCCATGGGGCCGTTCAAGGCTTTGCGAACGCTAAATCCCTGTTCTGTGAGTAGGGCGGATAAAAAGCGAATATTGTCGGGTGTATCGTCCACAACCAAAATATCTGCTACAGGAACGGACGGGGAACTCATGGTCGATTACCAATAGAATGAGAAATTTAAATGACAAACAGATCGGGATTCAGATCGGAATTCAGCAATGCTAGCTGGCAGTTAACGCCATCAAGCGATCGAAGCGTAGATTATCGACTAAATCATTGAGGGCTTGGGCTAGCTCACTATGGTCTGGGGGAATGTCTTCGATCAGTTGAGTGAGGCTCGCATCATTGCCTTGCGTGGCGGCTTGATGCATCTGGTTGATCCACTGGGTTGGCATCATGACTAAGGCTGAGGCATCTAGGACAAAATTAGCTTGCTCGGCAGTGGAAGATTGGGCCTCTAGGAAGGCTGGGGGATCGATCGCTTCATAGCAATATTCCACGCCTAAATGATCGGCCATTTTTTGCCAAATTTCCTGCTCTTGAAACGGTTTCCGCACAAAATCATCACATTTTGCCTCCAGAATTTCCTGCCGCTGTTCTTCAAAGGCACTCGCAGTTAGGGCAATGACGATCGTGGGGGTTCCCTGGGGATCGGTTTTGATCCGGTGGGTGGCCTCATAGCCATTCATCACAGGCATTTGCATATCCATCCAAATCAAGTTCGGCTGCCACTGGTGCCAAACGTCGATCGCCTGTTGGCCATTGGCGGCTTCCTGCACTTCAAAGCCCACAGAACTGAGCAACTGCACTAACACTAGGCGATTGGCTTCTTCATCATCCACGACGAGAATGCGATAGGTCGGCTCGTGGGGGGCAAGGCCAATGACCTGTTGCGGAACCATCGATCGCACGTCCGAGAGAATGGGTTCCGTCACGCCCGCCTCGATCGTAAATTGAAAACAACTGCCTTCTCCAACCTGGCTGGTAACGGTAATTTCACCACCCATGAGTTGGACAAACTTCTGGCTAATCGGCAATCCTAGTCCGGTGCCCTTGCGGGATTTCAGACCCGATTGGGTTTGGCTAAAGGGCTTAAATAATTGGTCAAATTCCTGGGGAGCAATGCCGACCCCGGTGTCTTGGATGGTAAAGCTAAGCCGAATTTTTTGAGCGGATTCTGCAACGGGGGTCGATCGTACAGTTAATCGCACCTCCCCCGTTTCTGTGAACTTAATGGCATTCCCCAGCAGATTAATCAAAACCTGCCGCAGTTTACTTTCATCGGTTTCTAAATAATAGGAAATGGGATCACAATCGAAGGTCAGCTTCAATCCCTTGCTTTCTGCGGTAGGTCGGAGCATTTCCTCGACATTATCCACCAAGCAATCCAACGCAAATTGGCTGGGGGTGAGGGTCATCCGCCCTGCTTCAATCTTGGACATATCCAAAATGTCGTTAATCAGCGATAACAGATGTTCTCCACTGCGGCTGATAATACCGACTTGAGTTTGATGATCGATCGACAGGGATTTGTCCCGCTGCATCAGTTGCGTAAAGCCTAAAATGGCGTTCAGCGGTGTGCGTAGTTCATGGCTCATATTGGCCAGAAATTCACTTTTGGCCCGGTTGGCGGCATCCGCTGCTTCCTTCGCTAGTTTAAGGGCACTGGATTGGGCTTGGGTGCGGGCAAGGAGTTCTGCCTGCTGCACCGCAACGCCTAACTGACTGCCCACTTGAGTCATGATTTGGATCTCAGCGGTTTCCCACTGGCGCGGCGCGGAATTCTGATAGGCGGCCAACAGTCCCCACAGTTGATTCCCCAGCATAATCGGCACAATCAAATACGATCGGGCTTGCAGATGTTCCAGCAATTGCAAATAACAGTCGTCAAAGCCTGCTTTATAAATATCCGGTGCACAGCGATAGGGAATCCCTTGGCGATAGGAGCCGCCTTGGGTTTCCTTCAGATAGGTGTCTTCGATTAGATTGTCGGAACTGTTGAGATCCTTAGCTTTGCAATAGGGTTGGTTAATGGCGCTGGTGGAAAATTCAGGGTTACAAACATTCGTTTTGAAGGGAACCCAGCCGCTAGCAACGGCTTCAGCAACCATTTCACCGCTCCAGTCGGGGTTAAACCGATAGACCAAGACCCGATCGCAGTGGATCGCTTGGCGGAGTTCTTGGGTCGTCGAGGTGAAAATCGTTTCTAGATCCAAGGTTTGGCGCATTTGCTGAATCACGCGGGAAGTGGCTTGTTCCCGCTCGGCGGTTTGGCGCAGCGTAATTTCTGCCCGTTTACGATCGCTAATGTCCGTATGGGAACCTGTCATTCGGAGGGGGTTGCCTTGGGCGTCCCACAGGGCTTGGCCTCGGGCTAAAATCCATTTGTAGGAGCCGTCTTTACAGCGCATCCGAAACTCGTGGGCGTAGAACGGTGTTTTTTGGGCGAGGTGATTTTGGATGGCTTGATGCACTGGATTGTAATCTTCGGGATGAACCCGTTTTGACCATTCCTCTAACTGGTTCGGAATTTCGGCGTCTTCATAGCCCAACATCTGCTTCCAGCCCGGAGAAAAGAACACTTGATTGGCTTGAAGATTCCAATCCCAAATCCCATCATTACTGCCTCTTGCTGCTAATTGCCAACGTTCTTCACTGGCTCGTAGGGCGGCTTCGGCGGCAGTCCGTTCTTGAATTTCTTTTTCTAACGCTACGTTCACGGCGACTAATTCTGCGGTGCGTTCCTGGACGCGCATTTCCAACTCATCGTAGGCTTGGCGCAGTGCGAATTCTGCCCGTTGCCGCTGAAGTTCGATCGCGGCGCGGGCAGCAAACACCGTCATGATGGCTTTAGCATTTTCTTCGTTCGTGAGGGGGCGATCGTGGGTGACACACAGAACGCCAATGACATTTTGTTCACCATCCAGCAGCGGGACGCCTAGGTAGCAAACCGCTTCCATGGTTTTGAGGCTGGGCTCTTCCGGAAAGTGGGCGGTGACGGCCTCCGGATAATAGGCGAGACGGGCCTGATCTACCACTACCTGGCAGGGCGTTCCGGCAATGGCATAGTCCTGGTTACTGACCATCCGATCGTCTGGCCAAAAGGCGAGGATGCGCAATTGATCGCCCCGATCGCCCACCCGTTCTGAGACAAAGGCATGGCGGACATTGAGGGCCGTTGCCAAGGTTTCCACCAAGGCTGGAAAGAACGCCTCTCCAGTGACTGAAGCGGTGCCTGCCACAATATTTTTTAAGGTTTGCTCTGCCTGCTGCCGTTCTTCGCGGGCCGCTTCGCTGACGGCAATTTGTTGTTCTAATTGCTGGTTAATGGCTTCGAGTTGCTCGGGGGTGCGCAGGGCAAGGAATTTGGGCAGAAGCTCACTCAATGCCAGGGCGGTGTAGCAAGAAATCAAAGCAGTCAGGGCTTTTTCGATGCCAGAGAGCCAGTAGGCGGGATGCCAGAGAGTCCAGATTTCCAACAAATGCCCGGTGCCGCAGAGAATGATGAAGGCTCCAAACAACCCGAAAACCTTGGAAAACGGAATGTCGCTCCGTTTGTAGATGAAGTAGATCAGCATCGCCGGAATCGAAAAATAGGCGATCGCGATTAACAAATCACTGACCACATGGAGACCGACCAGCGGCGTTTGCCACAGATAGCAGTGTCCATGGGGCATGTAGGTATCGGGCGCGAAAAGGGTTTGGAGAAGTTCCCACATCTGGTTCATTGGCGGAATCTTAACGGGAGGACAAAAGAGATGCCACGATCGGCACTTTTCTTCACAAAAGTATAAGAAATCCACCCTAGGAATGGCCACCGTTGATACACTCAAACCGCTGATACACCCAAATCACTGATACACTCAAACCACAATGGTTTGATGCCCCCTGGGAATGCTCCTAGACTGCCTCAGGAGTCGGTCAGTTAACAGTTGATCAGTTACAGGAGTCGGTCAGTTAATAGTTGTCAGTTAATAGTTGTCAGTTAATAGTTGTCAGTTAAGTAGGTGGGTAGTGTTCTTTTGTAAAGGATGGAGGAAAATAGAGAGACGTGATTCATTGATTCAGTCATGTCATCTATCCCAGCCTTCCTCCGATGTCCGAACTGTGGCTCCGAAGACATCATGAAAAACGGAA